>NZ_CAXUCH010000034.1:0-19850 GCF_964249325.1 uncultured Mycobacterium sp.
CCGCGCAAGCCTTCGGTCGCGGCGCGCGGGGCTTGGCCGCGATGATCGCCTCGGTCGCGGCGGTGTGCGACTTGGACCGCGTCGTCATCGGCGGGGGAGTGGCCAACGCGGGGCCACTGCTCTTCGACCCGCTTCGCGCGGCGCTGGCCGAGCACACCGGCTTGGACTTCCTCGCCGGGCTGCGCGTGCTGCCGGCCGAGCTCGGCGCCGACGCCGGTCTGATCGGTGCGGCCATGCTCGCCGGGCTGTGAGCCGGTGTATATGCCTTTTGCCCGCCTTCGGCGACGTGATCGCCGTTTTGGCTGATAACCGCCGCCACGCTATTGTGGTGGCCGATCCACCGAAGACCGTCGGTCACCGAGTAATCGGTTGAAAGCCCGGGATATCCCGGCGGCCCACGCAGGAGGACGAGGCCACTACGTCGGCGCATGCCGACCATTCGCGTCCCGACCGCATCCTGCGTCGGGGCGTTCGTCATTTCCGGGCATGTCGGTCAAAGCCGTGGATGCGCAAGGGCTTTCACTTCAGGAGGTATGCATGGGCAGGGCTGAGAAGGCCACCGCCGTTGCAGACATCGCCGAGCAGTTCAAGGCCTCGACGGCGACTCTGATCACCGAATACCGCGGCCTGACGGTAGCCAACCTGGCCGAGCTGCGCCGCTCACTGGGCAGCTCAGCCACCTATTCGGTGGCGAAGAACACGCTGGTGAAGCGCGCTGCCTCGGAGGCGGGCATCGAGGGTCTAGACGAGTTGTTCGTCGGCCCGACCGCGATCGCCTTCGTCAGCGGTGAGCCGGTCGATGCAGCCAAAGCCATCAAGACGTTCGCCAAAGAGCACAAGGCGTTGGTCATCAAGGGCGGCTACATGGACGGTCACCCGCTGACCGTCGCCGAGGTTGAGCGCATCGCCGACCTCGAGTCGCGCGAAGTGCTGCTGGCCAAGCTGGCCGGCGCGATGAAAGGCAACCTGGCGAAGGCCGCCGGTCTGTTCAACGCGCCGGCATCGCAGGTGGCCCGGCTTGCCGCCGCGCTGCAGGAAAAGAAAGAGGCCGCACCTGCGGCTGCCGAAACTCCCGCCTCCGAAACCGAAAGCCCGGAATAACCCACCACCCCGGACCGCAATAAGTAATTAGGAAGGACCCCACCATGGCAAAGCTGTCCACTGACGAACTGCTCGACGCATTCAAGGAAATGACGCTGTTGGAGCTCTCCGACTTCGTCAAGAAGTTCGAGGAGACCTTCGAGGTCACCGCGGCGGCCCCGGTAGCCGCCGTGGCCGCCGCTCCCGGCGGCGCACCGGCCGCCGAGGAAGCCGGCGAGGAACAGTCCGAGTTCGACGTCGTCTTGGAGTCGGCTGGCGACAAGAAGATCGGCGTGATCAAGGTGGTCCGCGAGATCGTCTCGGGTCTGGGCCTCAAGGAGGCCAAGGACCTGGTCGACAGCGCGCCCAAGCCGCTGCTGGAGAAGGTGGCCAAGGAAGCCGCCGACGAGGCCAAGAGCAAGCTCGAGGCCGCCGGCGCCACCGTCACCGTCAAGTAGGCCGGCCAAACCCCGGGACCGCGCCGCGGTCCCGGGGTTTGTCATTGCTCAGGCGCGTTCAATCGCCGCCCGCAGCGACTGCTGCACCCGTTCTGCGGAATCACCCAGGGCCACAAGCAGATTCGACGTCCCAGAGGCAAGCACCGGGCCCACGGCCGCGCCGCCGGCGCCGTAATGGCCGGCCAGTTCCAGCATCACGAACCCGTGAATCAGCGCCCAGAACTGGCCAGCGACCGTCACCACCGCGGCGTCGTCGTCGGGTGATCCCGCGGTAATCCGGCCAGCCTGCATCGACCGGTGCACAGCCGACACCAAGTGCGCGAAGCTCGGGTAGTGGTCGCTGATCTTCGCCACGCTCAGCGCAAGCAATTCGTGTGCCGGCGCGTTGATGCCGTGCGCGCTGGTGCTGCCGAACATCAGCCGGTACATGTGCGGACGCTCGATGGCGTACCGCCGATAGGCGATACCGATGGCGATCAGGTCGGCGACCGGATCGGGCGTCTCCGGCACCGCCAGCGCAGCGGCGAACTGCCGCAACCCCTCCTCGGCGACAGCGGCGATCAATCCGCGCATCCCGCCGAAGTGGGTGTACACCGCCATCGTCGACGTGCCGGCGGCGTTGGCCACCTTGCGAGTCTGCAGCGCATCGGGGCCATGCTCGTCGAGCAAGCCGACAGCGGCATGCAGCAGCTTGTCGCGCACGCTCGGCTCGATCTGCGAAGTCATCGTTGCCATCGTCGCACATGACGTGTACCCTGCAATAACATCGTTATACCATCGTTATAGGAGTGCCCGTGACCACTGCTTCCCCAATCCGTCAGAGCGCCGCCTCGCGCAACCCGTACCTAGAGGGCTTTCTGGGGCCCGTCCACACCGAGGTGACCGCCACCGACTTACCGGTTACCGGCCACATTCCCGCCCACCTGGACGGGCGCTACCTGCGCAACGGGCCCAACCCGGTCGCCGACGTCGACCCGGCCATCTATCACTGGTTCAGCGGAGACGGCATGGTTCACGGCGTGGCGCTGCGCGACGGCAGGGCGCACTGGTACCGCAACCGCTGGATCCGTAGCCCGGGCGTGTGCGCAGCCCTCGGCGAGCCCGCGCCGGCCCGACTCGACCCACGGGCCGGGATGCTGTCCCTCGGGGCCAATACCAACGTGCTCGCCCACGCCGGGCGCACGCTGGCGCTCGTGGAAGGCGGCGTCGCCAACTACGAGCTCACCGACGAGCTCGACACCGTGGGCACCTGCGACTTCGACGGCACCCTGGCCGGCGGGTACACCGCGCACCCGCATCGCGATCCGCGAACCGGCGAGCTGCACGCGGTGTCCTATTCGTTCGCGCGCGGCAATACCGTCCAGTACTCGGTGATTGACCCGCACGGACGGGCGCGCCGCACCGTCGACATCGAAGTGGGCGGGTCGCCGGCGATCCACGACTTTTCGCTGACCGACAAATACGTCGTCATCTACGACCTGCCGGTGACGTTCGATCCGGTGCAGGCGCTACCGGCGAATGTTCCTCGCTGGCTGGGCTTGCCGGCCCGGCTGGTGCTGCAGTCGCTGATCGGGCGCGTCTCGATACCGAGCCCGATCATGGCGAGGGTCAACCGCGACCCGAAGCGCAGCGACCGCTACCCGTATGCGTGGAACCCGAAGTATCAGGCCCGAATCGGCGTCATGCCCCGCGAGGGCGGCAACGCTGACATCCGGTGGTTCGACATCGAACCGTGCTACGTGTTCCACCCGGTCAATGCGTATTCCGAGGACGGTGACGACGGCGAAGTCCTCGTGCTCGACGTGGTGCGCTACGACCGCATGTTCGAGCGTGACCGGCGCGGGCCCGGCGACACCCGCCCGACCTTGGATCGATGGACCGTCAACCTGGGAACCGGATCGGTGACCGCCGAACGGCGCGACGACCGCTCGCAAGAGTTCCCCCGTATCAACGAGAATCTGACCGGCCGCCGGCACCGCTTCGGCTACACCGTGGGACTGGACGACGGATACCTCTCTGGTGGTGCATCGGCGATGCGGACGTCGGTGTACAAGCACGACTACCTGACTGGGGCCACGGCTGTCGCCGCCCTCGACCCGGACCTGCTGATCGGGGAAATGTGCTTCGTGCCAGCGCCGGCGAGCGGCTCGCAGGACCACGCTGAAGACAATGGCATCCTCATGGGCTACGGCTACCACCGCAGCCGCGACGAGGGGCAACTGCTGTTACTCGACGCCCAGACCTGCGAATCGGTTGCGACCGTGCATTTGCCACAGCGGGTGCCGATGGGATTCCACGGCAATTGGGCGCCGAATACCTGATGCTTGGGAAGGTTGTGACGGCCTAAGGCAATGCTTAGCCGGTTGCGCTACAGTGACTCATACCACAGGCCACGGCTAGGTGGCGGGAGAACGTCGGAGGAAGGGTTTCCCATGGGTACCGCTATAGAAGTCGAGGGAGTGACCAAGTCCTTCGGACCCGCGAGAGTCTTCGAAGACGTCACCATGGAGGTCCCCGCCGGTGAGGTCAGTGTGCTGCTGGGCCCCTCCGGCACCGGTAAATCGGTGTTCCTGAAGTGTCTGATCGGTTTGCTCAAGCCGGAGCGTGGCTCGATCATCGTCGACGGCACCGACATCACCGAGTGCTCGGCCAAGGAGCTCTATGAGATCCGCCGGCTGTTTGGCGTCATGTTCCAGGACGGGGCGCTGTTCGGGTCGATGAACCTCTTCGACAACGTCGCGTTCCCGCTTCGCGAGCACACGAAGAAAAAAGAAGGCGAAATCCGTGACATCGTCATGGAGAAGCTGGCCATGGTCGGTATGGCCGGTGACGAGAAGAAGTTCCCGGGCGAGATCTCCGGTGGTATGCGCAAGCGTGCCAGTCTGGCCCGCTCACTGGTACTGGACCCGGAGATCATCCTCTGTGACGAGCCCGACTCCGGTTTGGACCCGGTTCGCACCGCCTACTTGAGCCAGTTGCTGATCGACATCAATGCCCAGATCGACGCCACCATCTTCATCGTGACCCACAACATCAACATTGCCCGCACTGTCCCGGACAACATGGGCATGCTGTTCCGCCGCAAGCTGGTGATGTTCGGTCCTCGGGAAGTGTTGTTGACCAGCGACGAGCCGGTCGTGCGTCAGTTCCTCAACGGCCGTCGCATCGGCCCGATCGGGATGTCCGAGGAAAAGGACGAGGCGACCATGGCTGAGGAGCAGGCCCACATCGAAGCCGGCCACCACGGCGGTGGTGTCGAGGAGCTCGAGGGTGTGCCGCCGCAGATCACCGCTACACCGGGCATGCCGGAGCGCCAGGCGGTCAAGCGCCGCCAGGAGCGCGTCCGGCGCAACCTGCACCTGCTGCCCAAGGATGCCCAGGAAGCGATCCTGGAATCGTTCCGCAATGAGGGCGTCGAGGACGTGGGCTCGCGGCAGGAATTCGACCGTGACAGCGGTCGTCATCGCGGCGACGAGGAAGAAACCGCGACGATGCCCGCGCAGCGGCAGTAACCGACAGCCAGCTCGCTCGTCCGAAAGGAAAGTCCTCGATAAACTCCACGACAACTAGGCGCGTCACCTCTTGACGGAAGGGCGCAAACGGGTCAGTCTGTTGGGCAGCATGCGTGCACGATTGGTCGAGACGCCAGCCAGCGCCCGATACGCGGATATCGCTCGTGCACGGTAGTTGAGGAATGCGCAGTCCTGCGCTATTGTTGGACGTTGCGCTGGCTGCATCCTGCCCATCTCACCGCTACCTGACACCGTGGTCTTGGCCTGAGTCCTATTTCTGGCTCAGCGACCTAGTTGCGTGCGTGGAGACCCGGACGGATCGTTCGCCAGCCGAACCTACATAGTTACCGCGGCGAACAGGTTCAAAACCGGCGAGCCGCACGAGGTGCTGGAAGGATGCATCTTGGCAGTCTCCCGCCAGAGCAAGAAAAACCCCTCAGGTACTCAGAATTCTTCTTACAACTCCGTTCCGGGAGCACCCAACCGAATTTCCTTCGCCAAGCTGCGGGAACCACTCGAGGTTCCCGGTCTGCTCGACGTGCAGACCGACTCCTTCGAGTGGCTGATCGGATCACCCCGTTGGCGTGAGGCCGCTATCGCTCGCGGCGAAGAAAGTCCGGTCGGTGGGCTCGAAGAAGTGCTGAACGAGCTCTCGCCGATCGAGGACTTCTCCGGCTCGATGTCGCTGTCCTTCTCCGACCCGCGCTTCGACGAGGTCAAGGCGCCCGTCGACGAGTGCAAAGACAAGGACATGACGTACGCGGCGCCGCTGTTCGTCACCGCCGAGTTCATCAACAACAACACCGGCGAGATCAAGAGCCAGACGGTGTTCATGGGCGACTTCCCGATGATGACCGAGAAGGGCACGTTCATCATCAACGGGACCGAGCGGGTCGTGGTCAGCCAGCTGGTGCGCTCGCCCGGCGTGTATTTCGACGAGACCATCGACAAGTCCACGGACAAGACGCTGCACAGCGTCAAGGTCATTCCGAGCCGCGGCGCGTGGCTGGAGTTCGACGTCGACAAGCGCGACACCGTCGGCGTGCGCATCGACCGCAAGCGCCGCCAGCCGGTCACCGTGCTGCTCAAGGCGCTGGGCTGGACCAACGAGCGGATCACCGAGCGATTCGGCTTCTCCGAGATCATGATGTCGACGCTGGAGAAGGACAACACCGCCGGCACCGACGAGGCGCTGCTGGACATTTATCGCAAGCTGCGCCCGGGCGAACCGCCGACCAAGGAGTCCGCGCAGACCCTGCTGGAGAACCTGTTCTTCAAGGAGAAGCGTTACGACCTGGCCCGGGTGGGTCGCTACAAGGTCAACAAGAAGCTCGGCCTGAACGCCAAGAACGCACCCACCACCACGACGCTCACCGAAGAGGACGTCGTCGCCACCATCGAGTACTTGGTGCGCCTGCACGAGGGCCACGCCACGATGACGGTGCCCGGCGGCATCGAGGTGCCGGTGGAGACCGACGACATCGACCACTTCGGCAACCGGCGGCTGCGCACGGTCGGCGAGCTGATCCAGAACCAGATCCGGGTCGGCATGTCCCGGATGGAGCGGGTGGTCCGCGAGCGAATGACCACTCAGGACGTCGAGGCGATCACGCCGCAGACCCTGATCAACATCCGCCCGGTGGTGGCCGCGATCAAGGAGTTCTTCGGCACCAGCCAGCTCTCGCAGTTCATGGACCAGAACAATCCGCTGTCCGGGCTCACCCACAAGCGCCGGCTCTCGGCGCTGGGTCCCGGTGGTCTGTCGCGTGAGCGGGCCGGGCTGGAAGTCCGCGACGTGCACTCCAGCCACTACGGCCGGATGTGTCCGATCGAGACCCCGGAAGGCCCGAACATCGGTCTGATCGGCTCGCTGTCGGTGTACGCCCGGGTCAACCCGTTCGGGTTCATCGAGACGCCGTACCGCAAGGTGGTCGACGGTGTGGTCACCGACGAGATCGAGTACTTGACCGCCGACGAGGAGGACCGCCACGTGGTGGCGCAGGCCAACTCCCCGATCGACGAGAACGGCCGATTCACCGAGCCCCGTGTGCTGGTGCGCCGCAAGGCCGGCGAGGTCGAGTACGTGTCGTCGTCCGAGGTGGACTACATGGACGTCTCGCCGCGCCAGATGGTCTCGGTGGCCACCGCCATGATTCCGTTCCTCGAGCACGACGACGCCAACCGCGCCCTGATGGGTGCCAACATGCAGCGCCAGGCGGTTCCGCTGGTGCGCAGCGAGGCACCGCTGGTGGGCACCGGGATGGAGCTGCGCGCCGCGATCGACGCCGGTGACGTCGTCGTCGCCGACAAGAGCGGCGTCATCGAGGAGGTGTCGGCCGACTACATCACGGTGATGGCCGACGACGGCACCCGGCACACCTACCGGCTGCGCAAGTTCGCCCGCTCCAACCACGGCACCTGCGCCAACCAGCGCCCGATCGTCGACGCCGGTGATCGGGTGGAGGCCGGCCAGGTGATCGCCGACGGCCCGTGCACCGAGCACGGCGAGATGGCGCTGGGCCGCAACCTGCTGGTCGCGATCATGCCGTGGGAAGGCCACAACTACGAGGACGCGATCATCATCTCCAACCGGCTCGTCGAGGAAGACATCCTCACTTCGATCCACATCGAGGAGCACGAGATCGACGCCCGTGACACCAAGCTGGGCGCCGAGGAGATCACCCGCGACATCCCCAACGTGTCCGACGAGGTACTGGCCGACCTCGACGAGCGGGGCATCGTGCGCATCGGCGCCGAGGTCCGCGACGGCGACATCCTGGTCGGCAAGGTCACCCCGAAGGGGGAAACCGAGCTGACCCCGGAGGAGCGACTGCTGCGCGCGATATTCGGCGAAAAGGCCCGCGAGGTCCGCGACACCTCACTGAAGGTGCCGCACGGCGAGTCCGGCAAGGTCATCGGCATCCGAGTGTTCTCCCGCGAGGACGACGACGAGCTGCCGGCCGGAGTCAACGAGCTGGTCCGCGTCTACGTGGCCCAGAAGCGCAAGATCTCCGACGGCGACAAGCTGGCCGGCCGGCACGGCAACAAGGGCGTGATCGGCAAGATCCTGCCGCAGGAGGACATGCCGTTCCTGCCGGACGGTACCCCGGTCGACATCATCCTCAACACCCACGGGGTGCCGCGACGGATGAACATCGGCCAAATCCTCGAGACGCACCTGGGCTGGTGCGCCCACAGCGGGTGGAAGATCGACACCTCCACCGGGGTGCCGGACTGGGCGTCCAAGCTGCCCGAGCAGTTGCTGGAGGCCGAGCCCAACAAGATCGTCGCCACACCGGTGTTCGACGGTGCCCAGGAAGCCGAGCTGCAGGGGCTGCTGTCGGCCACGCTGCCCAGCCGCGACGGCGAGGTGCTGGTCGACGGCGACGGCAAGGCGGTGCTCTTCGACGGGCGGTCCGGTGAGCCGTTCCCGTACCCGGTGACTGTCGGCTTCATGTACATCATGAAGCTGCACCACCTGGTGGACGACAAGATCCATGCTCGCTCGACCGGGCCGTACTCGATGATCACCCAACAGCCGCTGGGCGGTAAGGCGCAGTTCGGTGGCCAGCGGTTCGGTGAGATGGAGTGCTGGGCCATGCAGGCCTACGGCGCGGCCTACACGCTGCAGGAGCTGTTGACCATCAAGTCTGACGACACCGTCGGGCGGGTCAAGGTGTACGAGGCGATCGTCAAGGGCGAGAACATTCCCGAGCCGGGTATCCCCGAGTCGTTCAAGGTGCTGCTCAAGGAACTGCAGTCACTGTGCCTCAACGTCGAGGTGCTCTCGTCCGACGGTGCTGCCATCGAGTTGCGCGAAGGCGAAGACGAGGACCTGGAACGCGCCGCGGCCAACTTGGGAATCAACTTGTCGCGCAACGAATCCGCCTCTGTCGAGGACCTTGCTTAATTATCTAGTCACCAAACCCGCAAGGGGAAAGGGAGTTACGTGCTAGACGTCAACTTCTTCGATGAACTCCGCATCGGCCTCGCCACCGCGGACGACATCAGGCAGTGGTCTTACGGCGAAGTCAAGAAGCCGGAGACCATCAACTACCGCACGCTCAAGCCGGAGAAGGACGGCCTGTTCTGCGAGAAGATCTTCGGACCGACTCGCGACTGGGAGTGCTACTGCGGCAAGTACAAGCGCGTGCGCTTCAAGGGCATCATCTGTGAGCGCTGCGGTGTCGAGGTGACCCGCGCCAAGGTGCGCCGCGAGCGGATGGGCCACATTGAGCTGGCCGCACCCGTCACCCACATCTGGTACTTCAAGGGCGTGCCGTCGCGGTTGGGCTACCTGCTCGACCTGGCGCCGAAGGACCTCGAGAAGATCATCTACTTCGCGGCCTACGTCATCACCGACGTCGACGACGAGATGCGGCACAACGAGCTGTCGACGCTGGAAGCCGAGATGGCCACCGAGCGCAAGCAGATCGAGGACCAGCGCGACGCCGAGTTGGAGGCGCGTGCCCAAAAGCTGGAGGCCGACCTGGCCGAGCTGGAGGCCGAAGGCGCGAAAGCTGATGCGCGGCGCAAGGTTCGCGACGGCGGCGAGCGGGAGATGCGCCAGATCCGCGACCGTGCGCAGCGCGAGCTGGACCGGCTGCAGGAGATCTGGGACACCTTCACCAAACTGGCCCCCAAGCAGCTGATCGTCGACGAAAACCTCTACCGCGAGCTGGTCGACCGCTACGGCGAGTACTTCACCGGCGCAATGGGCGCCGAGGCGATCCAGAAGCTGATCGAGAACTTCGACATCGAGGCGGAGGCCGATGCGCTGCGTGAGGTCATCCGAAGCGGCAAGGGGCAGAAGAAGCTTCGTGCTTTGAAGCGGTTGAAGGTGGTCGCGGCGTTCCAGCAGTCGTCCAACTCGCCGATGGGCATGGTGCTCGACGCCGTCCCGGTGATCCCGCCGGAACTGCGCCCGATGGTGCAGCTCGACGGTGGGCGGTTCGCCACTTCTGATTTGAACGACCTGTACCGTCGCGTGATCAACCGCAACAACCGGCTCAAGCGGCTGATCGACCTCGGCGCGCCCGAGATCATCGTCAACAACGAAAAGCGGATGCTGCAGGAGTCCGTCGACGCGCTGTTCGACAACGGCCGTCGCGGTCGCCCCGTCACCGGGCCGGGCAACCGTCCGCTGAAGTCGCTCTCCGATCTACTCAAGGGCAAGCAGGGCCGGTTCCGGCAGAACCTGCTCGGTAAGCGTGTTGACTACTCGGGCCGTTCGGTGATCGTGGTCGGCCCGCAGCTCAAGCTGCACCAGTGCGGCCTGCCCAAGCTGATGGCGCTGGAGCTGTTCAAGCCGTTCGTGATGAAGCGGCTGGTCGACCTCAACCACGCGCAAAACATCAAGAGCGCCAAGCGGATGGTGGAGCGTCAGCGTCCGCAGGTGTGGGATGTGCTCGAAGAGGTCATCGCCGAGCATCCGGTGCTGCTCAACCGCGCACCCACCCTGCACCGGTTGGGCATCCAGGCTTTCGAGCCAATGCTGATCGAGGGCAAGGCAATTCAGCTGCACCCGCTGGTGTGTGAGGCGTTCAACGCCGACTTCGACGGCGACCAGATGGCAGTGCACCTGCCATTGAGCGCCGAGGCT
Source organism: uncultured Mycobacterium sp. (assembly GCF_964249325.1). Taxonomy (NCBI): domain Bacteria; kingdom Bacillati; phylum Actinomycetota; class Actinomycetes; order Mycobacteriales; family Mycobacteriaceae; genus Mycobacterium; species uncultured Mycobacterium sp. The sequence goes on from NZ_CAXUCH010000034.1 coordinate 10,653, forward strand.
CAGGCCGAGGCCCGCATCCTCATGCTGTCCTCGAACAACATCCTGTCGCCGGCGTCGGGGCGGCCGCTGGCCATGCCGCGACTGGACATGGTGACCGGCCTGTACTACCTGACCACCGAAGTGCCCGGCGACACCGGCGAATACCAGCCGGCCACCAAGGATTTGCCGGAAAGCGGCGTGTACAGCTCGCCGGCCGAGGCCATCATGGCGATGGACCGCGGCGCCTTGAGCGTGCGGGCCAAGATCAAGGTACGGCTTTCCCAGCTGCGCCCACCCGTCGAAATCGAGGACGCGCTCTTCGGGCGAAACGGTTGGCGCCCAGGGGATGCCTGGACGGCGGAGACCACGCTCGGCCGGGTGCTGTTCAACGAGCTGCTGCCGATGGGCTATCCGTTCGTCAACAAGCAGATGCACAAGAAGGTGCAGGCCACCATCATCAACGACCTGGCCGAGCGCTACCCGATGATCGTGGTCGCCCAGACCGTCGACAAGCTCAAGGACGCCGGCTTCTACTGGGCCACCCGCTCCGGTGTGACGGTGTCGATGGCCGACGTGCTGGTGCCGCCGAACAAGCAGGAGATCCTCGACGCCTACGAAGAGCGGGCCGACAAGGTCGAAAAGCAGTTCCAGCGTGGCGCGTTGAACCACGACGAGCGCAACGAGGCGCTGGTGGAGATCTGGAAGGAAGCCACCGACGAGGTCGGTCAGGCGCTGCGGGAGCACTACCCCGACGACAACCCGATCATCACGATCGTCGAGTCCGGTGCTACCGGTAACTTCACCCAGACCCGCACGCTGGCGGGAATGAAGGGGCTGGTGACCAACCCGAAGGGTGAGTTCATCCCGCGGCCCATCAAGTCGTCGTTCCGTGAAGGCCTGACGGTGTTGGAGTACTTCATCAACACCCACGGTGCACGAAAAGGCTTGGCCGACACCGCGTTGCGTACCGCGGACTCGGGATATTTGACCCGCCGGCTGGTAGACGTGTCGCAGGACGTCATCGTCCGCGAGGCGGACTGCGGCACCGAGCGCGGCATCACCGTCGAGCTGGCCGAGCGCCAACCCGACGGGACGCTGATCCGCGACCCGTTCATCGAGACCTCGGCATACGCCCGCACGTTGGGCACCGACGCGGTCGACAAGGACGGCAACGTCGTCGTCGAACGCGGCCGAGACTTGGGCGACCCGGAGATCGAGGCGCTGGTGGCCGCCGGTATCACCCAGGTGAAGGTGCGCTCGGTGTTGACCTGTGCGACCGGTATGGGTGTGTGCGCGACCTGCTACGGGCGGTCGATGGCCACCGGCAAGCTGGTCGACATCGGTGAGGCCGTTGGAATCGTTGCCGCGCAGTCGATCGGTGAGCCCGGCACACAGCTGACCATGCGCACGTTCCACCAGGGTGGTGTCGGTGAGGACATCGTCAGCGGTTTGCCGCGGGTGCAAGAGCTGTTCGAGGCCCGGGTGCCGCGTGGCAAGGCGCCGATCGCCGACGTCACCGGACGCATCCGGCTCGAGGAGGGTGAGCGCTTCTACAAGATCACGATCGTCCCCGACGACGGTGGCGAAGAAGTGGTCTACGACAAGCTCTCCAAGCGCCAGCGGCTGCGCGTGTTCAAGCACGAGGACGGCAGCGAGCGCGTGCTCGCCGACGGCGACCACGTCGAGGTGGGCCAGCAGCTGATGGAAGGCTCCGCCGATCCGCACGAGGTGCTGCGCGTGCAGGGCCCCCGCGAGGTGCAGATCCACCTCACCAAGGAGGTCCAGCAGGTCTACCGGGCGCAGGGCGTGTCGATTCACGACAAGCACATCGAGGTGATCGTGCGCCAGATGCTGCGCCGGGTGACGATCATCGACTCGGGCTCGACGGAGTTCCTGCCCGGCTCGCTGATCGACCGTTCGGAGTTCGAGGCCGAGAACCGTCGGGTGGTGGCCGAAGGCGGCGAGCCCGCCGCCGGTCGCCCGGTGCTGATGGGTATCACCAAGGCGTCGCTGGCCACCGACTCGTGGCTGAGCGCGGCGTCGTTCCAGGAGACCACACGAGTGTTGACCGATGCGGCGATCAACTGCCGCAGCGACAAGCTCAACGGTCTGAAGGAGAACGTGATCATCGGCAAGCTGATCCCGGCGGGTACCGGCATCGCCCGCTACCGCAACATCCAGGTGCAGCCCACCGAGGAGGCCCGGGCCGCGGCGTACACGATCCCGTCGTACGAGGATCAGTACTACAGCCCGGACTTCGGCCAGGCCACCGGAGCCGCGGTGCCGCTGGACGACTACGGCTACAGCGACTACCGCTAAGTAGACTGGCCGACGTGCTCATTGGTTCGCACGTAAGCCCGAAGGACCCGCTCGCCGCCGCCGAAGCCGAAGGCGCCGACCTGGTGCAGATCTTTCTCGGCAATCCGCAGAGCTGGAAGAAGCCCAAGCCGCGCGACGACGCTGACCGGCTGAAGGCCTCAAGCCTGCCGCTGTACGTGCATGCTCCCTACCTGATCAACGTCGCCTCGGCCAACAACAGGGTGCGGATCCCGTCGCGCAAGATCCTGCAGGACACCTGCGAGGCGGCCGCCGAAATCGGGGCCACGGCAGTGATCGTGCACGGCGGCCATGCCGACGACGACGACATCGCGGCCGGTTGCGAGCGGTGGCGCAAGGCGATGGAGCGGCTGGAGACCGACGTCCCGGTCTATCTGGAGAACACCGCCGGCGGCGATCACGCGATGGCCCGCCACTTCGAGACCATCGCCCGCCTCTGGGACGACATCGGCGACACCGGTATCGGCTTTTGCCTCGACACCTGCCACGCCTGGGCGGCGGGCGAGGCGCTGATCGACGCCGTCGATCGCATCAAGTCCATCACCGGCCGCATCGATCTGGTGCACTGCAACGACTCCCGGGACGCCGCGGGCTCCGGTGCAGACCGCCATGCCAATATCGGCGCCGGCAACATCGATCCCGAACTGCTTGTGGCCGTCGTGAAAGCGGCTGACGCGCCGGTCGTCTGCGAGACGGCGGACGAGGGACGCAAGGACGACATCGCCTTTCTTCGCGACCGAGTCGGTTAGGCGCCGTGGTCGCTCGGCTCGCGGCGCTGCTCGGTGTGCTTGTCGCGATGTCGGGGTGTTCGGTGTTCCCGACTAGATCGGCGGCACCCGAATTTCCGGGAGGTACCAGCGTGCACACCATCAGAGTCGGCGGCGTCAAGCGGTCGCATCGGGTGTACAAGCCGGCCGACCTGCCGGCTTCCGCGCCGCTGGTCGTCATGCTGCACGGCGGCTTCGGCAACGCCGAGCAAGCCGAAAAAGCTTACGGCTGGGACCAATTGGCTGACAACGCGAAATTCGTGGTGGCCTACCCCGACGGAGTCGGCCGCGCATGGAACACGGGCGGCGGCTGCTGTGGCCGTCCCGCGCGCGACGGCGTCGACGACGTCGGCTTCATTACCGCCGTTGTCGGCGATGTCAGCCATAACATCGGCATCGACAAGCGTCGCGTCTATGCCACCGGGATCAGCAACGGCGGCATGATGAGCTACACGCTGGGGTGCAACACCGGTCTGTTCGCTGCGATCGGCCCGGATTCCGCGACCCAACTCGACCCCTGTAGCGCGGCAAAGCCATTGTCCGTGATGCACATTCACGGAACCGCCGACCAGCTCATCCGTTACCACGGCGGGCGCGGCGCTGGCTTCGCGCATATCGACGGGCCTCCGGTGCCGCAGGTCAATGCCTTCTGGCGCAACGTCGACCACTGCGCACCGCCGAGCGTCAGCACCGACGGCGCTGTCACCACGTCTACGGCCCAGTGTCCTGACAACCGCAGCGTCGTCTTGATCACCGTCGACGGTGGCGGGCATGAGTGGCCGCCGTTCGCCACCCAGACGTTCTGGCAGTTTTTCGCCGCCCACCATGGCTAGCAGTGTTACGTCTCTTGTGCAACTGTCGGCAAAATGTAACACTGAACGCATGCCAGACACCCATGTCGTCACCAACCAGGTTCCGCCGCTGGAGAACCACAACCCCGCATCATCCCCCGTGCTGGTCGAGGCGCTGATCCGCGAAGGCGGACAGTGGGGCCTCGACGAGGTCACCGAACTCGGCGCCATATCGGCCAGCCGTGAAGCGCAACGCTGGGGTGAGCTTGCCGACCGCAACCGCCCGATCCTGCACACTCACGACCGCTACGGGCACCGCATCGACGAGGTGGAGTACGACCCCGCCTATCACGAGCTGATGCGTACGGCGATCCAACACGGCCTGCACGCCGCACCATGGGCCGACGACAGGCCGGGCGCACACGTCGTCCGCGCCGCCAAGACCGGCGTCTGGACCGTCGAACCCGGCCACATGTGCCCGATCTCGATGACCTATGCCGTCATCCCGGCGCTGCGCAACAAGCCCGAGCTGGCCGCCATCTACGAGCCGCTGCTGAGCAGCCGCGAATACGATCCCGAGCTCACAGTGCCCAGCACCAAAGCCGGTATCACCGCCGGCATGTCGATGACCGAAAAGCAGGGCGGCTCCGACGTGCGGGCCGGCACTACCCAGGCCATCCGCAACGCCGACGGAAGCTACAGCCTAACCGGTCACAAGTGGTTCACCTCGGCGCCGATGTCCGACATCTTTTTGGTGCTCGCGCAGGCGCCGGGCGGGCTGTCGTGCTTCTTGCTGCCACGAGTGCTGCCCGACGGCACCCGCAACCGAATGCTGTTGCAGCGCCTGAAGAACAAGCTCGGCAACCACGCCAACGCCTCCAGCGAGGTCGAGTACGACGGTGCCACCGCGTGGCTGGTGGGCGAAGAGGGCCGCGGCGTGCCGACCATCATCGAGATGGTCAACCTCACCAGGCTGGACTGCACACTGGCCAGCGCCACCAGCATGCGCGCGGGCGTCACCCACGCCATCCACCATGCCCAGCACCGCAAAGCATTCGGCGCCTACCTGATCGACCAGCCACTGATGCGAAACGTCTTGGCCGACTTGGCAATCGAAGCCGAGGCCGCCACCATCGTGGCGATGCGGATGGCCGGCGCCACCGACAACGCGGTGCGCGGCGACGAAACAGAAAAGCTGCTGCGCCGCATCGGATTGGCCGCCACCAAGTACTGGGTCTGCAAACGCGCCACCCCGCACGCGGCCGAAGCGATGGAGTGCCTGGGCGGCAACGGCTACATCGAGGACTCCGGCATGCCGCGGCTGTACCGCGAAGCGCCGCTGATGGGCATCTGGGAGGGCTCGGGCAATGTCAGCGCCTTGGACACTTTGCGCGCCATGGCAACTCGGCCCGAATGCGTCGACGTGCTGTTCGACGAGCTGGCCAAGACCGCCGGGCAGGACGCGCGGCTGGACGCGCATGTCGAGCGGCTGAAGCCGCAGCTGGCCGATTACGAGACGATCCAATACCGCGCCCGCAGCATCGCCGAACACATCAGCCTCGCGTTGCAGGGTTCGCTGCTGGTGCGCCACGGGCATCCCGCCGTCGCCGAAGCGTTCGTCGCCACCCGCCTCGACCGCCAGTGGGGCAATGCATTCGGAACCCTGCCGACGGGCCTGGACCTGGCGCCGATCCTCGAGCGGGCGCTGGTCAAAGGATGACTCACGCAATCAGGCCGGTCGACTTCGACAACCTCAAGACGATGACCTACGAGGTCACCGACCGGGTTGCGCGAATCACCTTTAACCGGCCGGAAAAGGGCAACGCGATCATCGCCGACACCCCGCTGGAACTTTCGGCGCTGGTCGAGCGGGCCGACCTGGATCCAGGCGTCCACGTCATCTTGGTGTCCGGCCGCGGCGAAGGGTTTTGCGCGGGCTTTGATCTGAGCGCCTACGCCGACCGGACAGCCTCAGCCGGCGGCGGCAGCACATACAAGGGCACTGTGCTCGACGGCAAGACGCAGGCGATCAACCACCTGCCGAACCAGCCGTGGGACCCAATGATCGACTACCAGATGATGAGCCGGTTCGTGCGCGGGTTTTCCAGCCTGCTGCACGCCGACAAACCGACCGTGGTCAAGATCCACGGCTACTGCGTTGCCGGCGGCACCGACATCGCACTGCACGCCGATCAGATGATCGCCGCCGCCGACGCCAAGATCGGCTACCCGCCGACCAGGGTGTGGGGCGTTCCGGCGGCCGGCATGTGGGCGCACCGGCTCGGTGATCAGCGCGCGAAACGCCTTCTGCTGACGGGGGATTGCATCACCGGCAAGCAGGCTGCGGAATGGGGTTTGGCAGTGGAGGCGCCGGAACCCGACGAGCTGGCCGAGCGCACCGAACGACTCGTACAACGCATCGCCGCGGTGCCGGTCAACCAGCTGATCATGGTCAAGCTTGCGATGAATTCCGCGCTGCTGCAACAGGGTGTGGCGACCAGCAGAATGGTCAGCACGGTGTTCGACGGCATCGCGCGGCACACACCTGAAGGCCACGCGTTTGTCGCCGACGCCGTCGAACACGGCTTCCGCGATGCGGTGCGTCACCGTGACGAGCCGTTCGGCGACTACGGCCGCAAAGCTTCAGGGGTGTAGCCGATGCCGGAAGGGTTGGCGCGTATGACGGCCCGCTCGGTGGTGCTGTCTGTGTTGTTGGGTGCCCATCCAGCCTGGGCCACCGCGGCGGAATTAATAAAGCTGACCATTGACTTCGGTATCAAGGAGACCACGCTGCGGGTCGCGCTGACCCGGATGGTCAGCGCTGGCGACCTGGTTCGCTCCGCTGACGGCTACCGGCTCTCCGATCGGCTGCTGGCCCGCCAGCGGCGCCAGGACGAGGCCATCAGCCCACGGGTGCGGCCGTGGCGCGGGCACTGGACCACCGTCATCGTCACCAGCGTGGGAACCAACGCACGCACCCGGGCCTCGCTGCGGATAACCATGCAGGACAAGCGCTTCGGCGAACTCCGCGAAGGGGTGTGGCTACGCCCCGACAATCTCGACCTAGAGCTGGACTCCGAGGTTCGGACCCGAGTGCGGATTCTCAAGGCTCGCGACGAGGCACCGGCTGAGCTCGCCGAGCAGCTATGGGACTTACGCGGGTGGGCACGAACTGGGCACCGCCTGCTCGACGAGATGGTTTCCGCCGCAGATATTCCCGGCCGGTTCGTGGTGGCCGCGGCAATGGTGCGGCACCTCCTGACCGATCCGGTGTTGCCGAACGAGCTGCTGCCCGACGCGTGGCCCGGTCCCCGGCTGCGCGCCACCTACAACGACTTCGCCGCAGAGCTGATCAGGCGGCGCGACCAGGCTCAACTAGTGGAGGCGACATGAGCCGCGTCGGCGACGATGCAGAGCGCAGCGATGAGGAGGAGCGACGCCATGACTGACGAGGTACGCGTAGAGCACGCCGGCCCAGTGACCACGGTGATATTGAACCGGCCACAGGCTCGCAATGCCGTCAACGGCCCGACGGCTGCCGCGTTGTTCGCAGCGTTCGAGCAGTTCGACCGCGATGACAACGCTTCGGTGGCGGTGTTGTGGGGGGAGGGCGGAACGTTCTGCGCCGGAGCCGATTTGAAGGCATTCGGTACACCCGAGGCCAACGCGGTGCACCGCACCGGGCCTGGGCCGATGGGGCCGACGCGGATGGTGTTGCCCAAGCCGGTGATCGCCGCGGTCAGCGGTTACGCGGTCGCCGGTGGTCTGGAACTCGCGCTGTGGTGCGACCTGCGGGTGGCTGAAGAAGACGCGGTGTTCGGGGTGTTCTGCCGACGCTGGGGTGTTCCGCTGATAGATGGCGGCACGGTCCGGCTGCCGCGGCTCATTGGGCATAGTCGCGCGATGGACATGATCCTCACCGGCCGCGGCGTCAAGGCCGACGAAGCGCTGGCGATCGGATTGGCGAATCGCGTTGTGCCCAAAGGTCAAGCGCGCCAAGCCGCTGAAGAACTGGCCGCTGAACTCGCCGCGCTGCCCCAACAGTGCATGCGTTCGGATCGGCTGTCCGCACTGCATCAGTGGGGCGTGCCGGAGGCCGAGGCGCTCGACGTCGAATTCGCCAGCATTTCCCGGGTCTCCGCAGAGGCTATGGAAGGAGCGGGACGCTTCGCCGCCGGCGCCGGCCGCCACGGCGCGCCAACGGTTGGTTAGCCCTTGGTGATCGTGTTGCCGGAGCCGAGCTTTTCCACCTTCGGGTCACCGTTGTGGTAGGTGACGGTGTTGTTCAGGCCGACCACACTGAGCAGCTTGTCGACCTTGTCGAAGGTGATTTTGTTGTCGGCGCCGCCGATGCTCACCGATGAGCAATTGCCCTTGACGGTGAGCGTGTTGTTGGATCCGCCCACGTTGAGCGATTTACCATCAGCACAGTCGAGGTCGGCGGTGGTCCCGAAAGATCCGTAGTTGAGCGTGTTGCCGACTTGGAACTGGGCGGTAGAACTTCCCGCGCTGCTGGTCGTGGTCGACGGATTCGCGGTGTTGTTCTTCTGGCCGCAGCCGGCCAGCCCGGCACCCGGCAGCACGATCGACAATGTCGAAACCAGCGCTGCCGCCACCAATCTCGGGAAGGTGCGCATTCTTCCTCGATTCGTCAAGTGATTAGTCGGTGTCGCTCGATGTGGCGGTGTTCATGACGGCACCTTGCCGATGCGGTTGGGCATGCCCAGTTCCCGGCCGCGGTCCCTAATAACCGGCTCGCCATTGTGGTAGTACACCGTTTCGTCCCAGCCGTAGACCGTCATGTCGTTGACGACCGTGTCGGCGACGACGGTGTTACCCGAGCCCATCATCGTCACCGCCCAGCACGTTCCCAATGCGTTGACGGTATTCGAGGTGCCGTCGACCAACAGCGTCGAATCATTGCAGTCCACGGTCTGATTGACGCCCTGCCCGGTGACGTGGGTGTCGCCGTTTTTGGCGTGGGCCACCGGTGCGCTGACGGCCAGCGCGGTCGGGATGGCGACGGCGCAGGCAGCCAGCGCGCTGCTGACGGTTCTCCAGTTCACCCCGAGCCCCTCTCACCATGGCATGTGCTCTGACCGCCTGAGCCTACGTGCACCCGTTGCGCGATGGGTAACTTCGTCCATTTGGCGCGGGCTTGGACATCGCCGCGAGGCGACTCCTCCTCGCGCCGCTACGCAGCGCTCGTCGTCGTCGACGTGATCTAACCGGTCCGACTCCTCCTCGCGCCGCTACCCGGCGCTCGTCGTCGTCGGACTAGAGTTCTTGGCTGACCTTGGATCCATCGAAGGGGTGACCCGACC
>NZ_CAXUCH010000034.1:19860-20369 GCF_964249325.1 uncultured Mycobacterium sp.
CAGCTCAGCCGGAACACTCCCCGTCAGCGGGCGCTCGCCCACGTGGCGGGGGAAGGACTCCGGCGCGCCCGGCCAAGCTGAGCCGCGAGATCATCGTCAACGCCGCGCTGACTTTCCTGGACCGCGAAGGCTGGGACGCGCTGACCATCAACGCGCTGGCGACCCAGCTGGGCACCAAGGGCCCGTCGCTGTACAACCACGTTGACAGCTTGGAGGACTTGCGTCGCACGGTGCGTATGCGGGTCATCGACGACATCATCACGATGCTGAATCGGGTGGGCGAGGGCCGGGAGCGCGACGACGCGGTGCTGGTGATGGCGGGCGCCTACCGCAGCTATGCCCATCACCACCCCGGCCGGTACGCGGCATTCACCCGGATGCCCCTGGGTGGAGACGACCCTGAGTACACGGCAGCGACCAGGGCCGCGGCGGCGCCGGTGATTTCGGTGTTGTCCTCCTACGGTCTCGACGGTGAAGAGGCGTTTTACGCGGCGCTGGAATTCTGGTCG
>NZ_CAXUCH010000034.1:20379-24410 GCF_964249325.1 uncultured Mycobacterium sp.
GACGCCTGGCCCGGCCCGGCCCCGAGCTGCCGCTGGACGACATCGACACCGACGCCGTATTCTCCGACATGGTGCTGCGGTTGGCGGCCGGCCTGGAGCGCCGCAGCGGACTCACCGGAAGCGACCCGGAAACCGGGCGTTCTGCGTCACTTTGACCTGCCCGACCAGCGGCGGGTATTGTGGTTGCTCGTGCCTGGCGGCTCAAGGCGCTGGTAAGGCGCGCACGCCGGGCCAATTCGCATGTCCATGACGCAACGGATGAAATCCGGGGCAAGCGCATGCGACACTCCCGGCCGCGGGGGACCGCGACGGGGCATAACTGCAGTACACAGACTTGAATCGAGAGCGCAACACAGAAAGCCGGTAGATGCCAACCATTCAGCAGCTGGTCCGCAAGGGTCGTCGCGACAAGATCGCCAAGGTCAAGACCGCGGCCCTGAAAGGCAGCCCGCAGCGTCGTGGCGTGTGCACCCGCGTGTACACCACCACCCCGAAGAAGCCGAACTCGGCGCTTCGGAAGGTGGCGCGCGTCAAGCTGACCAGCCAGGTTGAGGTCACCGCCTACATCCCCGGTGAGGGCCACAACTTGCAGGAGCACTCGATGGTCCTGGTGCGCGGCGGCCGGGTGAAGGACCTGCCCGGTGTGCGGTACAAGATCATCCGGGGCTCGCTCGACACCCAGGGGGTCAAGAACCGCAAGCAAGCTCGCAGCCGCTACGGCGCCAAGAAGGAGAAGAGCTGATGCCGCGCAAGGGGCCGGCGCCCAAGCGTCCCCTGGTCAACGACCCGGTCTACGGATCGCAGTTGGTCACCCAGCTGGTGAACAAAGTTCTTCTGAAAGGGAAGAAATCGCTCGCCGAACGCATTGTTTACGGTGCGCTCGAACATGCTCGCGAGAAGACTGGCACCGACCCGGTCATCACGCTCAAGCGTGCTCTCGACAATGTCAGGCCGGCGCTGGAGGTTCGCAGCCGGCGTGTCGGCGGTGCCACCTACCAGGTGCCCGTCGAGGTGCGCCCGGACCGGTCCACCACGCTGGCACTGCGCTGGCTGGTCAACTTCTCCCGGCAACGTCGTGAAAAGACCATGATCGAGCGCCTGGCAAACGAGATCTTGGATGCCAGCAATGGCCTCGGGGCCTCCGTCAAGCGGCGCGAGGACACCCACAAGATGGCCGAGGCAAACCGCGCCTTCGCGCATTATCGCTGGTGAGAAATACCGGCAGCGGCGCCGGTGACGACAACGACAGCGAACGACGAACTAGAGCAACCGAAAAGGTGGGAAGACTTCTGTGGCACAGAAGGACGTGCTGACCGACCTGAGCAAGGTCCGCAACTTCGGCATCATGGCGCACATCGATGCCGGCAAGACGACGACGACCGAACGCATCCTCTACTACACCGGTATCAACTACAAGATCGGTGAGGTGCACGACGGCGCCGCCACCATGGACTGGATGGAGCAAGAGCAGGAGCGGGGGATCACCATCACCTCCGCCGCCACCACCACGTTCTGGAAAGGCAACCAGCTCAACATCATCGACACTCCCGGCCACGTCGACTTCACCGTCGAGGTGGAGCGCAACCTGCGCGTCCTCGACGGTGCCGTCGCGGTCTTCGACGGCAAGGAAGGTGTCGAGCCGCAGTCCGAGCAGGTGTGGCGGCAGGCCGACAAATATAACGTTCCGCGGATCTGCTTCGTCAACAAGATGGACAAGATCGGCGCCGACTTCTACTTCTCCGTCAAGACGATGGAGGAGCGGCTGGGCGCCAACGCGGTGCCGATCCAATTGCCGATCGGCTCGGAGAGCGCATTCGAAGGCGTTGTCGACCTGGTCGAGATGAACGCCAAGGTGTGGCGCGGCGAAACCAAGCTGGGCGAGAAGTACGACGTCGTCGACATCCCGGCCGAGCTGGCCGAGAGCGCCGAGGAGTACCGCGCCAAGCTGCTGGAGATCGTCGCCGAGACCGACGAGGAGCTGCTGGAGAAGTATGTCGGCGGCGAGGAGATCACCGTCGAGGAGATCAAGGCCGCGATCCGCAAGCTGACGATCGCCTCCGAGATCTACCCGGTGCTGTGCGGCAGCGCGTTCAAGAACAAGGGCGTGCAGCCGATGCTGGACGCGGTGGTCGACTACCTGCCGTCCCCGCTGGACGTGCCACCGGCGACCGGGCATGCACCCGGCCATGAGGACGTGGAGGTCGTCCGCCACGCGACCACCGACGAACCGTTCTCGGCGCTGGCGTTCAAGATCGCCACCCACCCGTTCTTCGGCAAGCTGACCTACATCCGGGTCTACTCCGGAACGGTGGACTCCGGCAGCCAGGTCATCAACGCGACCAAGGGCAAGAAGGAGCGGCTGGGCAAGCTGTTCCAGATGCACTCCAACAAGGAGAACCCGGTCGACAGGGCCAGTGCCGGCCACATCTACGCGGTGATCGGCCTGAAGGACACCACCACGGGTGACACCTTGAGTGACCCCAACGACCAGGTCGTGCTGGAGTCAATGACGTTCCCCGACCCGGTGATCGAGGTGGCTATCGAGCCCAAGACCAAGAGCGACCAGGAGAAGCTGTCGGCGTCGATCCAGAAGCTCGCCGAGGAAGACCCGACCTTCAAGGTGCACCTCGATCAAGAGACCGGCCAGACCGTGATCGGCGGGATGGGCGAGCTGCACCTCGACATCCTGGTCGACCGGATGCGCCGCGAATTCAAGGTCGAGGCCAACGTCGGTAAGCCGCAGGTGGCGTACAAGGAGACCATCCGCCGCAAGGTGGAGCACGTCGAGTACGTCCACAAGAAGCAGACCGGCGGCTCCGGCCAGTACGCGAAGGTCATCATCACCGTCGAGCCGTTCAAAGGCGAGGACGGCGCCACATACGAGTTCCAGAACAAGGTAACCGGTGGGCGCATCCCGCGCGAGTACATCCCGTCGGTGGATGCGGGCGCCCAGGACGCTATGCAATACGGTGTGCTGGCCGGCTACCCGCTGGTGAACCTCAAGGTGACGTTGGAAGACGGCGCCTACCACGAGGTGGACTCATCGGAAATGGCGTTCAAGATCGCCGGCTCGCAGGCGCTGAAGAAAGCCGCCGCTGCGGCGCAGCCGGTGATCCTGGAGCCGATCATGGCCGTCGAGGTCCTCACTCCAGAGGACTACATGGGCGACGTGATCGGCGACCTGAACTCCCGCCGTGGTCAGATCCAGGCCATGGAGGAGCGGGCGGGCACACGCGTTGTCAAGGCGCACGTGCCGCTGTCGGAGATGTTCGGCTACGTCGGCGACCTGCGGTCGAAGACTCAAGGCCGGGCGAACTACTCCATGGTGTTCGACTCCTACGCCGAAGTGCCGGCGCAGGTGTCGAAGGAGATCATCGCGAAGGCGACGGGGCAGTAAGCTCCTGTCGCTACCGCGGCACAACTGAACACATCAACACTGCTTTTACAAGCACCAACAAGTCCAGGAGGACACAAAAGTGGCGAAGGCGAAGTTCGAGCGGACGAAGCCGCACGTCAACATCGGGACCATCGGTCACGTTGACCACGGCAAGACCACGCTGACCGCGGCTATCACCAAGGTTCTGCACGACAAGTATCCCGACGTGAACGAGACGAAGGCGTTCGACCAGATCGACAATGCGCCTGAGGAGCGTCAGCGCGGTATCACCATCAACATCGCGCACGTGGAGTATCAGACCGAAAAACGGCACTATGCCCACGTCGATGCTCCCGGCCACGCCGACTACATCAAGAACATGATCACCGGTGCCGCCCAGATGGACGGCGCGATCCTGGTGGTCGCCGCCACCGACGGCCCGATGCCGCAGACCCGTGAGCACGTGCTGCTCGCCCGTCAGGTCGGGGTGCCCTACATCCTGGTCGCGCTGAACAAAGCCGACGCCGTCGACGACGAGGAGCTGCTCGAGCTCGTCGAAATGGAGGTCCGGGAACTGCTGGCCGCCCAGGAGTTCGACGAGGACGCTCCCGTCATCCGGGTTTCGGCGCTGAAGGCACTCGAGGGCGACCCGAAG
>NZ_CAXUCH010000034.1:24420-28026 GCF_964249325.1 uncultured Mycobacterium sp.
GTGGAAAGCATCGTCGAGCTGATGAACGCGGTCGACGAGTCGATTCCGGACCCGGTCCGCGACACCGACAAGCCGTTCCTGATGCCCGTCGAGGACGTGTTCACGATCACCGGGCGCGGCACCGTGGTCACCGGTCGTGTCGAGCGCGGCGTGATCAACGTCAACGAGGAAGTCGAGATCGTCGGCATCCGCCCGACCACCACCAAGACCACGGTCACCGGTGTGGAGATGTTTCGCAAGCTGCTCGACCAGGGTCAGGCCGGCGACAACGTCGGTCTGCTGCTGCGCGGTGTGAAGCGTGAGGACGTCGAGCGCGGCCAGGTAGTCACCAAGCCCGGCACCACCACCCCGCACACCGAGTTCGAGGGTCAGGTGTATGTGCTTTCGAAGGACGAGGGCGGCCGGCACACGCCGTTCTTCAACAACTACCGTCCGCAGTTCTACTTCCGCACCACCGACGTGACCGGTGTGGTGACGCTGCCGGAGGGCACCGAGATGGTGATGCCCGGCGACAACACCACGATCAAGGTCAAGCTGATCCAGCCCGTCGCCATGGACGAAGGTCTGCGCTTCGCGATCCGCGAGGGCGGCCGCACTGTCGGCGCCGGTCGGGTGACCAAGATCATCAAGTAGTTCGACCGCAAAACGGCGCCCACCCGAAAGGGTGGGCGCCGTTTTGCGTCTCGTCGTCGCTGGAGCCAAAGCGCTGCCGAGGTTCTACATGTGCGAAATATTTACCTGGACGTGAACGGCCCGATGACAGGAGCATGACGATGTTGTGGCCGTATGTGAAGGCTCAGCTCATGGTCCTGCTGTGCGGTGGATTAGTGAACCGAGCGGGGTTCTAGCGCTCGCTCAAATCATGGGGATCACCGAGACCGGGACTGGTATCAACGAGCAACCGCTGGTGAAGCGACCCGACCACCCGCGAGTACCGAATCGACTGGGAACGAAGCGCTTTGGTGAACGGTCTGGTGCCGGCGCAGTTCACCTCGGCCGAGGACAACCAGACGTATGACTTGAGCGGGCAGGCCGGGCCGCTGTTGGAGATCCTGCAGATCCTCGAGGCCAACAACATTCCGCTGAACCGGATGGTCGATGTGCGGTCCAATCCCATTCTGCGCCAACACATCCAAGCGGTGGTCGCCGCGCGGCGACCCAGCAAGCGCAAACGGCGCCGGCTGCAGTGGGCCCGCCCGCAGCCGCGACCGCGCCGGGCGTCCTGCCACCGCAGCGGTCCGTCGCCCAGCGGCTGCAGGAATTAGAGTCGCTGCTCGCGGCAGGAGCGGTGACCGACGAGGAATACGCCAGCAAGCGAGCCGCGATCATCGCCGACATCTAGTAGCCCCGCCTTAGAACAGGTTTCAGTTTCGCTGCTAGCCTGATCGCGGACCGACGAAAGGACGGGCGATGGCTGGCGTAGGCGGCACGCTGCAGGGACGAGTGGCATTCATCACCGGCGCCGCCCGCGGCCAGGGACGCGCACACGCGGTGCGACTTGCCCGCGAAGGCGCCGACATCGTCGCGTCAGACATCTGCGCACCGGTGTCCGAAACCATCACCTACCCGGCGGCCACCGCAGAGGACCTCGGCCAGACAGTGCGCGCCGTGGAAGCCGAGGGCCGCAAAGTGTTGGCGCGCGAGGTCGACATCCGCGACGACGAGGCACTGCGGCAACTGGTGGCCGACGGCGTGGAGCAGTTCGGCCGCCTCGACATCCTGGTAGCCAATGCCGGCGTCCTCGGCTGGGGCCGCGTCTGGGAACTCACCGACGAACAATGGGACACCGTCATCGGAGTCAACCTGTCCGGCACCTGGCGCACCCTGCGCGCCGCGGTGCCCGCGATGATCGAGGCCGGAAACGGCGGCTCCATCGTGGTGGTCAGCTCGGCGGCAGGCGTCAAAGCCACGCCGGGCAACGGTCATTATTCAGCTGCCAAATACGGACTCGTCGGGCTGACCAACACGCTGGCGCTTGAGCTCGGTGAGTTCGGCATCCGCGTCAACTCCATCCATCCGTATTCGGTCGACACCCCGATGATCGAGACCGACGCGCTGATCCAAATGATAGGCAAGCATCCCAGCTACAAGCACAGCTTCCCGCCGATGCCGTTGCAGCCCAAGGGCTTTATGACGCCCGAGGAGGTCTCGGATGTGGTCGTCTGGTTGGCCGGCGACGGTTCGGGCACCCTGTCAGGCGCCCAGATTCCCGTCGACAAAGGCGTGCTGAAGTACTGACGGCGTCGTGCGATCTTGCGGGCTGGCCAACACTCCCGCGCCGCAATCATGTATGAACTCCACGTGACCACTAGCGCAGGCGGACGTGGAGCCGGAAAAGGAATAGTGATCGTCGGCGGCGGTCTTGCTGCGGCCCGCACCGCCGAACAACTGCGCCGGGCCAACTACACCGGTCCCATCACCATCGTCAGCGACGAAGTTCATCTGCCCTACGATCGGCCCCCGCTGTCCAAGGAAGTGCTGCGCAGCGAAGTCGACGATGTGACCCTCAAGCCGCGCGAGTTCTACGACGAGCACGGCATCACACTGCGCCTGGGCTTGGCCGCCGTCAGCCTGGATACCGCGGAACAGACGGTGACCCTCGAGGACGGGACCATGCTCGGGTACGACGAACTCGTCGTCGCGACCGGGCTGGTGCCGCGGCGAATCCCGTCGTTTCCCGATCTGGAGGGCATCCGGGTGCTGCGGTCGTATGACGAGAGCATCGCGCTGCGCAGGCACGCAACCGAAGCTCGTCACGCCGTGGTGGTCGGGGCGGGCTTCATCGGCTGTGAGGTGGCCGCCAGCTTGCGCGGCCTGGGAGTGGATGTAGTGCTGGTAGAACCGCAGCCGGCCCCACTGGCAGGGGTCCTTGGCACTCAAATCGGGGAACTGGTGGCGCGGCTGCACCGCGCCGAGGGTGTCGATGTACGCACCGAAGTCGCGGTGGCGGAGGTTCGGGGTCAAGGCCATGTCGATTCCGTCGTGCTCACCGACGGCGCCGAGGTGACGGCCGACCTGGTGGTGGTCGGCATCGGGTCACGGCCGGCCACCGAATGGCTGAACGGTAGCGGAATCAAAGTCGACGACGGTGTCATCTGCGACGAGGCCGGACACACCAGCGCTCCCAACGTGTGGGCGCTGGGCGACGTGGCTTCCTGGCGCAACCCGATGGGACATCAAGTGCGCGTGGAACATTGGAGCAACGTCGCCGAGCAGGCCAGGGTCGTGGTGCCCGCGATGCTCGGCCAGCTGGCGCCGTCGCACGTGGTCGTGCCCTACTTTTGGAGCGACCAGTACGACATCAAAATCCAGTGCCTGGGAGAGCCGCAGGCCACCGACATCGTGCACCTGGTCGAAGACGACGGACGCAAATTCCTCGCCTACTACGAACGCGACGGCATGGTGGCCGGGGTCGTCGGCGGCGGCATGCCCGGCAAGGTCATGAAGACACGCGCCAAAATTGCTGCCGCCGCGCCGATCTCGGAAGTCCTGGGCTAGAACTCACCCAAGTAGAGGCGGCCACCCTGGTCATCCAGGCACTCGGCGGTGATCCCGTAGGGTTGCCGCGCCGGCTCCTGCAGCACGGTGCCGCCAGCCTCGCGCACC
>NZ_CAXUCH010000035.1:0-27183 GCF_964249325.1 uncultured Mycobacterium sp.
ACCCGCCGCAACCAGGTCCCTTCACTCAACCAGTGCGGAAAACGGGCCTAGGGCATTGTCCGTATTTTGCTCAGCGCAGCACGCGAGAGCCTGTTGCGGTAGTCCACGCATTGTCGCGTAGCTTGTCGCGCATTCGACGTTCCGGCGATTTGACCGCACAGGGGTGGGCCAGTCGCCTTATAGTCAGCGCATCAATGTCAGCCGAAGGGGGTTTATGCCTGACAATATGACGCCGTGGTGTAACGGCCGAGACAATGAGAACGAGTGCTTTTCGGCTTGACGCGAGGCCGCGCTATATCGGACCGTTGTCCGTCGACTCGACCGCCGCGCAGACTTGCATGTGAGGCCAACACGAACCGTCGTTTCACGTCCGGTCACCGGTCAGGGAGATGTAAACGCTGCCAGCCGGCTTAAGGGAAAGGATCATGCCCAGCCACATCATCGTCAGCGGTGAGGATGCGCTGGCGACGACGATCGTCGAAGAGCTGAAGAGCGCCGGCGCAAGCATCGCCAAGCTCGCCAGCCCCGACCTTTCAGAGGCCGGGGTCAAGACAGAGCTCGCCGCCGCCGGTGTTGCGAGAGCCGTAGCGGTCGTGTGCGCCGGCGATGACGACGCGACAAATCTCGAAATCGCGCTGCTGGCAAGGAAAGCCAACCCAAACACGCGCGTGGTGGCGCGGCTGGCCAACCACGTACTCCGGGAAGCAGTAGCCGCCGATAACGGGCCCGGCGCAATCCTCAACGTCGCCGACCTGGCGGCACCGGCAATCGTCGAGGCATGTCTGGCGCATACCATGCACCCGTTCGAGGCAGCCGGCATCAAATTCGTTGTCTGGGGCGCCGAAGCACCGCGCGACGCGACGCTGCGCGACCTCTACGGCGACCTGGCACCGGTGGCGGTAGTTCACGGCGACAACTCGCCCACACCCGACGAGGTGGAGATTTGTCCGGGCCGCGACCTGCGGGTGCACACCGGTGACTGGACGGCGATGATCGGCACCGCCGACGAATTGGCCGCCCGCGCCATAAAGGTCCCGCCGACGAAAAGCACACGCGCGCGCCAGCCTCGGCTACGGCGAGCGATCGACGCTGTGCGCGTGCTGCGCGACGAACTCAACCCGATCTTTTACCCGACGATGGCCGCCGTGCTGATCCTGCTGATCGGGTCGACCGTTTTATTGCGCTTCGCTTACCGAACACCGGGGATGAATTGGGTCGACGCGTTGTACTTCAGCACCGAAACGATCACAACCACGGGCTACGGCGACTACAGCTTTCTCCACCAGCCCACCTGGCTGCGGCTGTTCGCCGCGATGATGATGTTCGCCGGCGTGACCACCACCGCTCTGCTTGTCGCCTTTATCGCAGACCTGCTGCTGTCGCGCCGCTTCGTGCGTTCGGCCGGGCGCCGACGAGTGCATCATCTGCGTAACCATGTCATCGTCGTCGGGCTGAGCGCACTCGGGATCCGCGTCGTCAGTGAGCTGGCCGCCGCCGGGTACGACGTCGCCGTTATCGAGCGCGACGAGAACAACCCCTTCCTGTCGTCGGCGGCCGAACTCGACGTTCCGGTGATCTTCGGGGACGCAACATTGCCCCAGACGCTGGAATCCGCCCGCGTGGATCGCGCCCGCGCGGTCGCCGTGCTGACGCGCGATCACATCATCAATATCGAGACCGGGATCGTGCTACGGGAGATGTTGGGACCCCGAGTGTGGCCCACGGTCGACCGGTGGCGTGATGTCCCAATTGTGCTGCGGGTCTACGACCGCACGCTGGGCTTCGCGGTGGCGCAACGATTCGATTTCCAGAACGTCCGCTCGACCGTCGAACTGGCCGCACCCTGGTTCATCGGAGCCGCGATGGGCTTGCAGGTGCTGGGGACGTTTTCGGTTGGGCAGAGCTCGTTCGTGGTGGGCGCAATGCACGTCGAACCCGGCAGCGAGCTCGATGGGCTGCGGATGTTCGATATGTCCACCCAAACTCGCGTCATCGCGATCACCCGCCCGAACGAGCCCGTCAAGCTGCATCCGCGCCGCGATGCCCTACTGAGAGGCGGCGACACCGTCTATCTCGTCGGTCCCTACCGAGAACTGCTCGACACGCTGCGCAAGGGTCAGCCTCCCCTGCAGCCCAGTACCCAAGATGATCGCCCGCGCGAAGATCACGAGGTCAGTCGAAGGTAGAGCAAATAGCGGGTTCTCCGGATTCGGCCGAGTTTTTGGCTGCGATCCGGCCTCACTTTATCGAGGCCAGGGAATCGTGAATTGCCTGGCAGCGGTCCCCGAACCGCCGTTAAGAAGTCGTTAACGAATTCCTACAGATTCGGTCAAGAACTCATAATGGATTTGCCTGGCGGTCACGCCAGTCTTTGATGGGCTACCTGATCGTAACGTAATCTGCAATAACATTTGCCCAGCAGTCACCGGGGGGAGCCCGTGTTCGTCTTAGCTTTTCAGTCGGCGCCGGTGGCCATGACAGCGGGCATCTCATCGGGGATCGCTGGTCGGCTACCCGCACTGAGCTCAATACACGTCGCCGCGCAGACCGCCAAAGCCGACCGTCTAATGCCGGTTTGTATGCGGTCGCGGATGCCTCCCACTCGGCAGACCTCGCCAGGAGCTAGCCGGCAATGAATTTCGCGATGTTACCGCCGGAGGTCAACTCGGGTCTGATGTATGCCGGTCCGGGCTCGGGGCCGCTACTGGCCGCGGCGGCAACTTGGGAGGGGCTCGCCGCCGAACTGTCTGCAGCAGCGAACTCATATCAGTCGGTCGTTGCGGCGCTGACCACTGGGCCGTGGCTGGGCCCCGCATCGGCATCGATGGCCGCCGCAGTCGCCCCTTATGTGTCCTGGATGAGGACCACGGCCGCGCAGGCCGATGAAACGGCCGCTCAGGCCAGAACGGCGGCGACAGCCTACGAGACAGCTTTCGCCGCAATCGTCCCGCCGCCAGCGATCGCCGCCAACCGCAGCCTCTTGATGATGCTGGTGGCGACGAACATCCTCGGGCAGAACACCCCCGCGATCGCAGCGACCGAAGCACAGTACTCAGAGATGTGGGCCCAAGATGTCGCCACCATGTATGGCTACGCAGCCGCGGCGGCCTCCGCGACCGTGCTGACACCGTTCAACCCGCCCCCGCCAAGCTCCAACCCGGCAGCGAGGGCAAACCAAGCCGCCGCTGTCGGCAAAGCCACCGGCACTGCCGCCGGTAATGCGCAAAGCACCGTCTCTTCTACCCAGCAAGCCTTTTCCGCGGTGCCCAACGCACTGCAGAGTCTGGCAGCGGCGCCCGCTGCGCCGGCGGCTCCCGCGGACCCGCTGAACACGCTGGCCAACCTGATTGCAGTTTTTGTTGACTTGCCTAGTGGCCTTGCCACCCTCGGTATCGATACGCCACTGGCGCCGTTGTCTGCAGTGGCTCTTCCCTTCGACGTGGTCAGTGCATTGACGGGTTTCCACACCGACGACATCGTCAGCGGTTGGGCCGGAGTAGAGCCCTGGCCGGGGACAGGGACGGTGCCTCCTACAGAGTTCCCGGCGATTATCACAGGCCCGATCGCGCCGTCGGCGCCGGCCGTCTCGGCGGGTGTGGGCCAGGCGAATACGGTCGGGGCGTTGTCAGTTCCGCCGACGTGGACTGTCTCGACACCGGCGGTACGTCCCGTCGCGGTGACGCTACCGGCCCTCCCGGGGACCGGCGTCACTGCAGCGGCGGAGGCCGCCGCGGAAGGAGTGACAGGTGCTTCGGGAAGCACATTCAGCGACATGGCTCTGGCGGGTATGGCCGGGCGCGCGATGGCCGGAACCCTCGGCACCGGCGGCGGCCGGGATCGCGGAAAGGCGACTCCTTCCGAACGCGTGACGTCTATCGGTGAACGTGGGGGAAGTACCGGCGACACTGCGGTCGGTGACCGGGAAGGTGAGGCGTCGGAGAGCAAACCGCGAACTGTGGTGACCGGCGTCGCGGCCGAGTTACGCGAGTTCGCCAGGCTGCGCGACGAGGGGATTCTCACCGAAGAGGAGTACACGGAACAGAAGAACCGCCTGCTCGGGCGCTGAAACACCGCCCTTTGACAAGAGCGCCGATGAGGATGGGCATCAATGGATTTCGCGATTTTGCCGCCGGAGGTCAACTCCGGTCGAATGTATGCCGGTCCCGGGTCGGGACCAATGGTGGCGGCAGCCGAGGCCTGGGACGGGCTGGCCGCTGAGCTACATTCGGCGGCGAACGCGTACCAGTCGGTGATCTCGGGACTGACCACTGGGCCCTGGCTCGGCCCGTCATCGGCGTCGATGGCGACCGCAGCCGGGTCCTACGCAGCGTGGCTGAGCGTCACCGCCGTGCAGGCCGAGGAGACGGCCATCCAAGCTAAAGCGGCGGCGGCAGCCTACGAAGAGGCGTTGGCGTCGACGGTGCCGCCGCCGGTGATCGCGGTCAACCGCGCCCAGTTGATGGCGCTGGTGGCGACGAACCTGTTGGGGCAGAACGCGCCGGCGATCGCGGCCACCGAGGCGCAATACACCGAAATGTGGGCCCAGGACGCCGCCGCGATGTACGGCTATGCGGGTTCGTCGGCATCGGCGACGGCGCTCAAGCCGTTTATGCCACCACCGTCGAGTACCAATCCGGGCGGTGCGACCACCCAGGCCGCCGCCGTCGGGCGTGCCACCGGCACTGCCGCCGGCAGTGCGCAAAGCACGGTTTCGTCGGCCCAGCAAGCCTTTTCGGCGGTGCCAAGCGCACTGCAAAGCCTCGCAACGGCGCCAGCGGCCGCGGCGGCCCCCCCGGACCCGCTGAACACGCTGGCCAACCTGATTTCCGTCTTCGTCAACTTACCCAGCGGCTTGGCTGGACTTGGTGTCAACACACCAATGGCCATCTTGACGCCGGTGGATCTTCCTTTCAGCGTTGAGAGTGCTCTGTCTGGGTTGCACACGGATCAGATCGTCAGCGGCTGGGCAGGGGTACAGCCCTGGCCTGGCACAGGATCGGCGCCGCCGACGGAATTCCCGGCGATTATCACGCACCCCGGCCCGCTGGCGGCGGCGCCGGCGTCGGTGTCGGCTGGTCTGGGCGAGGCCAACAGGGTTGGGACGCTGTCGGTGCCGCCGACGTGGACCGTGGCGACACCGGCGGTTCGGCCAGTAGCGCTGGCATTGCCGACCACCAGCACGGGCGCAGCCGCAGAGGCCGCCGCCGAGGGGATGACAGGTGCCTCGGGAAGCACGTTCAGCGACATGGCTTTAGCAGGTATGACCGGAAGCGCCATGGGCGGAACCCTGGGCACCGGCGGAAGCCACGAGCGCGGCAAAGCCGCACCCGGTGAACGCGTGGCGGCTCGCGCCGGACGCGCGGCGCCTCCCGGTGAGAATGCGGCGAGTGACATTAAAGGCCAAGTGTCGCAGAGCAATCCGCGGACTGTGGTGACCGGTATCGCGGCCAAGATACGCGAGATCGCCAAGCTCCGCGACGAGGGAAGAATGTCCGACGAAGAATTCACCGAGCAGAAAAAACGCCTTCTCGGCCGCTGAGCTTTTTTGCATTCAACGATGCGGATGCATCAGCCAGCGATCGAGAGCGCGATGCCGTCGAGAATGTCATGCTCGCTGACGACCAACTCCTCGATGCCGGCGCGCCGGTGCAGCTCATCGGCGAGCTCCTCGACGATGATTCCGCCCGCGCCAATCACGTCCGCCCGGCCGACGTGCATCGGGCCGAGCGCGGCGCGCTGTTCCCGCGTCATACCGATCAACCGGTCGCAGACCGTCATCAGTCTCTCGCGGCGAACGCGTGAAAGATGGATAGCCGCAGAGTCATAGGTCGCCATATCGTGCGCCAGCGCCGCTAGTGTCGTCATGGTCCCGGCAACCCCCACCCATGTCCGGGCTTTTTCGACCGCCACCGCACGCAGTGCCACGCCGAGCCGTTCGCGAACCACTTCCCGGGCAGCCGCGACCTCGGCCGGTGACGGAGGATCGGAGTGCAGGCATCGTTCGGTCAGCCGGACACAGCCGATGTCGGCCGAGAAACTTGCCGCGACCTCGTCGTGGCCCAACACGATCTCCGTGGAGCCGCCACCCAAATCCACGACCAGGAAAGGCCCAGCAGCGCAATCTAATTCGTCAACCGCTCCGCGGAAAGACAGTTCTGCTTCCTCAGCACCAGTGATCACTTCAGCCACCGCGCCCGGAACCGCGGCATCTAACACCTCGGCGGTCATCGCAAAGAAGACATCACGATTAGCGGCGTCGCGGGCGGCCGACGTGGCGACCATGCGCACGCGCTCGACGTCATGCGACTGCAGTAGAGCGACGTAGTCGACGAGCGCGGCGCGGGTACGCTCCAGCGCCTCGGGCACAAACGCACCGGTCGCATCGACTCCTTGACCCAGCCGCACGATGCGCATCTCGCGGTATACGTCACTCAGGTGCCCATCGACCACGTCGGCGATCAGCAACCGAATCGAGTTGGTGCCGCAGTCGATTGCGGCTACCCGGCTCATGTCCACTGCTCCGGTGCCAAGATGCCCGCCTTCTCCAACTCAAGGCGCGGATCGGTGGACAATATCGCCAGCGTCTCGTCGCCGAGCGGATTGACCCCGCGGCCCTTGGCCAACGAATGCGCCGCCAGCACATGCAGGCACTTCACCCGGTCAGGCATACCGCCGGCCGAAACCGTCGTTCCCAGCGGCTCGATCGCATCACGCTCTGCCAGGTATGACTCGTGGGCTCGCCGGTAGGCGGCGGCCAGTTCGGGGTCGTGGTGCAGCCGCTCGGTCATCTGCCGCATCAGCCCTGCGGATTCCAGCCGGCCGATGGCTGCGGTCAGCACCGGGTGCGTGAGGTAGTACAGCGTCGGAAACGGCGTTCCGTCAGGGAGTTTCGGCGCTGTCTTCACCACACCTGGCTCACCGTTGGGGCAGCGATAAGCGATCTCCAGTACCCCTCGGGGCTCGCGGCCAAGCTGCCGCGCAATCGCCTCCAGGTCGGCACGATCAACCACCGGGCGGTACCGGATTAGGCGGCCCGGAGCCCGGGGGAGGGGTACGACCTGGCGGTGGCACAGGCGGACCGTGCGGGGTGTCGGCGATGGTGTGCCACAGCGCCGTGTACCAGGGTTGGTTGGCGGCGACAGTTCCGGTTTGCGGTTCCGGTGCGCTGGGTGATGGCTCCGTTGGAGGAAGCTGCACCTGATAGGGGATGTCCCCAGGCTTCACGAATCCGAGGCGCTCACGGGCCTGCGCCGCGATGTACGCCGGGTCGGACAGCTTGACCTTCTGCTGCTCGAGCTCGGCGATCTGTCGACGCAGCGCGGCCTCGGTGGCGGCCAACTGATTCATCTCAGTGCGCTGTGCGAAATAGGTGCGTACCGGACCGGCGATCGTCAGCGTCAACACACACACCACGGCGGCCAGCACGGCCGCCCGCCGCGCGGTAAAGCCCAGCCGCTGCTCGGAGCGCTGCTCGGCCGACTCGATGATCGACCGCTTGATGGGCTCTGCGACCGGTTCCGGCAGCGCCCGGGACTCACCGCGACCGCGAGGCGAACCCGGCGACTTGCGCCGCGGGCTGGGCACCGAATCGCGGGGTCGGCCCGGCCGCGAGGCCGGAGAGCGTCGCTTGGGATCGGGCCGCTTCCCTTCGGACATCGAGGTCGAAGCCGGCTACTTGGTTTCCGGCACGTATCGGGGGAACGCCAGGTCACCGGCGTAGCGGGCGGCGTCGCCGAGCGCCTCCTCGATCCGTAGCAGCTGGTTGTACTTTGCGACGCGCTCGCTGCGGGCCGGTGCGCCGGTCTTGATCTGCCCGCAGCCGACGGCCACTGCGAGGTCGGCGATCGTGGTGTCCTCGGTTTCGCCACTGCGGTGGCTCATCATCGTCCGGTATCCGCTGTGGTGTGCCAGCGCCACCGCGTCGAGTGTTTCGGTCAACGTGCCGATCTGGTTTACCTTGACCAGCAAGGCGTTTGCGATGTTCTTTTCGATACCATCTTCGAGCCGTTCGGGATTGGTGACGAAGATGTCGTCGCCGACGATTTGCACGCGGTCACCGATGGCCGTCGTGAGCGCTGCCCAGCCGTCCCAATCATCTTCGGCGAGCGGGTCTTCGATGGATACCAACGGATAGGTGCCGAGTAGCTCCGAGTAAAAATCGGTCATTTGCGCCGCGGTAAGTGTCTGGCTTTCGAAGTTGTAGCCGGTGCCCTCGGCGAAGAACTCGGTGGCTGCGGCATCGAGCGCCAACGCCACGTCGGCGCCTGGTTTCAGGCCCGTCGACTCGATGGCGAGGCTGATCAGATCCAACGCTGCCTTGGTGCCCGCCACGTCGGGTGCAAAGCCGCCCTCGTCGCCCAACCCGGTGCCGAGGCCCTGGTTCTTCAGCACCGACTTGAGCGCGTGGTACACCTCGGCGCCCCAGCGCAGTGCCTCGGCGAAGTTGGGCGCGCCGATCGGGGCCACCATGAACTCTTGTACGTCCACGGCGTTGTCGGCGTGCGCGCCGCCGTTGAGGATGTTCATCATCGGCACCGGCAGGATGTGTGCGTTCGGGCCGCCGATATAGCGGAACAGCGGTAGTTCGGCGGAATCCGCGGCGGCCTTCGCCACTGCCAGTGAGACGCCGAGGATCGCGTTGGCGCCCAGGCGGGACTTGTCGGGCGTGCCGTCGAGATCGACCAGCGCTTGGTCGACCAGCCGCTGGTCGTCAGCGTTCAGCCCGATCACCGCGGGCGCGATCTCGTCGAGCACCGCCTGCACGGCCTTCTTCACGCCCTTTCCGCCGTAGCGGTCGCCGCCGTCGCGTAACTCCACGGCCTCGTGCTCACCGGTCGACGCGCCGGACGGCACCGCGGCCCGCGCGAATGTCCCGTCGATCAGGGCGACCTCAACCTCGACCGTCGGGTTGCCGCGGGAATCAAGGATCTCGCGGGCCCCGACCTGCTCGATAATCGGCACTGAGTTCTCCTCGCGTTGTTGAGGCTGGATCCTGGGCGTCCGTCGCTACCAGCAGTAGCCTAGAGCCTGCTCCAGCCAGGTAGCTCACAGTGGGTGACCCGCGGCGTAGGCGGTAGCCCAGTCCCGTACGGCGCGCGCATACACGTCGGAATCGTTGTAAGCGCGCAGCGCCGTTATCCATCCTTTCGGCGTCGCGAGATTCTTTCCACGCCAACATAGATAACCCGCCGCCGAGAGCGCCGCGTCGTCGATGTTGTCGACGCTGACGATTCCGTCATTGTTGGCGTCGACGCCGTACAACCGCCATGTTTCGGGGATGAACTGCATCGGCCCCATTGCCCGAACCGTACCGTCGTCGTCGGCGAGGCCGCCTGCATCGGTGTCGATGATGTGCAATGTGCCGCCGCTGCCGTCCAGGCGCACGCCCCGAATGGGCGGGCGCACATCGCCATTGGGGGCTACCGTCGCATGGTGGTAGGTGCCGTGGTGACTCTCCACTTCACCGATGCCGGCCAAAGTCGTCCACGAGATCCGGCAGTTCGGGTTCTCGACCTCGGCGACGCGCGCAGCGTAGGCGTAGGCTTCCAGCGCAACAACCGGGATTTTCAGTGCCTCACTGCGCGCCAGCGCCCAGTCATGCAACTGATCGGCAGCCCGGCCCTTGGCATGCGTGTTCACGGGCGGCACCGGATCTCCTGCCGGTGGCGGCACTCCTTTGGGGATATAGGTGCCGAGCTGCCACGTACAACTCGACGCTAAGAGCAACGCCGCCGCCCCCACTACGGCGGCCGCCCGCAGCCAACGCACCGGCGACACAGAACTCCCTCAGCCACTCGTGGTCACGACCATCGTCCCATGTGACTAGGCGTACTCGACCTCTACCGCCCGCCAATGCGCGCAAACATCGTCGATTTGCAGAGGCGGATCGGTTAACTATGACTACGCACAGCAACAGAATTCAATGCACGGCGATGACTACGCGCCATCCCGTCCTCGTTGCACACCGTCTTCGCCAGCGCCATGTGGTCAGCGTCGCTGGTGACCACCGATCACGGCCGGGCGTCGACTTCAGCGCACGCCAGACACCACTGGATGTAGGGCTAGCAATCATGACCGCGGTGGCTGCATTTCGAACTGCGGAATGACGCGCAAAACGGCCGACGTCGGGCGCGGCAGGCCTCACTGCCGCTCAGTGCCAGATGGATCGCCCTGGCCTTCAAGTGCCGCTTCCTCCACCGCCACCGAAGCCGTTTCTCGGTGAGTCAGCTGTTGGCCGCTCGGCCTCACTTGCCGATTCGTCGGTCGAGGTTGCCGGTTCGCCGCCGTGGTCGGATTGCACTTCGCCGGCCGGATCGTCGCACTCATCGGACTCGGTGGTCGGGGCAGTCAGCTCCTCCGCCGACTCCTCGATCGTTGGCTCGCCAAGCTCGGGCGGCCAGTAAGCGCGCCACTCTTCTTCAGTCACGACGCCGAGCGGAGTGACGTCGAGCTCCTCGGGAATGTCGTCACCGCGTCGTCCGGTGGCGATGGCCTTTTCGGTGTCGCGGACGGTATCCATGAACTCCAAAACGGCTGAGCGCAACGAGTTTTCTGCATCGTCGTCGGCTGTCACGGTGATCGACGTGATGGACTCCGGAATCAGGTCGGCCGGTAGGCCGGCATTATGGACACGTTGAATCACTTTCTGCGCCAACGCCAATGCGGGCTGCGCGGTAGGAACTTCGTCTAGCACCGAGTTCCGCGGCTTCTCCCTCGCCTTGCGTTCTTTCCACTGAGCCAATTGCTCGTCGAGCGAGATTTCTTCGCCTGCAAGAACTCCCGGTACGCGGTTGCCCAGTTTTCGCACCAGCGCGTCGGCGACGTCGTCGATGGTGAAGGGATGCTGTGGTGCGTCCTCGGCGATCCGCGCGTGAAACAGGACCTGCAGCAACACGTCGCCGAGTTCTTCGCGTAGCTCGTCAGCATCGCCGCTGCGCACCGCGTCGAAGAGCTCGTAGGTCTCCTCCAACAAATAGCGGCGCAACGAGTCGTGTGTCTGCTCACTTTCCCACGGGCCAGCCGTGCGCAGTTTGTCCATCATCGCCACGGCATCGACCAGTCGCTCGCCGCGCTGCGGCTCGGGTGCTGAGATCAACCGGTCCCCCGCGGCCAATCGTGCGGTGACCGCGGGATGGTCGGGGTCAGACGACAGCAATACCGGGGCGTCTTCTCCTGTCAGCGCCGGCCGGGCGGCGGGCAGCGACCAGGGCACGACGACCGGCATCTCCTCGGTGTATTGCACTTCGCCGGTAAGCAGTTCGATGGCCTCGACCGGAACCAGCGACGGACGGCGGGGGTCGACCAAGACGACAGTCACGGGCGCCACTCCTCCATCCCGGCTACGCCGGCATCATCGTCGTCGGCCTGAGTCATGCGCCACTCCTCGACCCCGGCTACGCCGGCGTCATCGTCGTCGGCGCGGGTCATCGCCTCGGACCCCTCGGTGCCAGCATCGTCATCGGGCCGGCACCGAATTGGTTATACCAACTTCTGCCTGGGGCTTTCCATGGAGCGCCAATACCAGATCGGCCACCATTTGGACCAGCTCGACATCGCGGATTCGCGGTGCCCCAATGCCGCCCGCCCGCGGAATCGGAACCTGCACCGTCGATGTGGTGGCGCGGTAGCGGGCGCCGGGATGCAGCCGCGTGAGCCGCACCTGTGCTGAGTCCGGCAGCGTCATCGGCGACAGTCGCAGCGTCGCCTCGGAAGGCGCGGAGACCTCCGTGATGCCGAATTGACGGCACAGCAAGCGCAGCCGGGCCACCGCCACTAGCCGCTGAGCCGGTTCGGGCAGCGTCCCGTAGCGGTCGGTGAGTTCCTCGATGACGGCATCGACCTCGCTATCAGTGGCCGAAGCCGCCAACCGGCGGTATGCCTCCAGGCGCAGCCGGTCGCTGCCGATGTAGTCCGGCGGCAGGTGGGCGTCCACCGGCAGGTCGATCCGCACGTCTTTGGGCTCTTCGGGGCTGGTGACGGTCTCGCCGTCGGCGGCCGCCCGATAGGCTTCGACAGCCTCGCCGACCAGGCGCACGTACAGGTCGAACCCGACGCCGGCGACATGCCCGGACTGCTCGACACCCAGCACATTGCCGGCGCCGCGGATCTCGAGGTCTTTCATGGCCACCGCCATGCCGGCGCCCAGCTCGTTGTTCTGGGCGATCGTGGCCAGCCGGTCATAGGCGGTCTCGGTCAGCGGCGTATGTGGCGGGTACAAGAAGTAGGCATAGCCGCGTTCCCGGCTGCGGCCGACTCGACCGCGCAGCTGGTGCAGCTGGGCCAGGCCGAACGTGTCGGCCCGTTCAACGATCAGCGTGTTGGCGTTGGAAATGTCCAGGCCGGTCTCGACGATCGTGGTGCACACCAGGATGTCGAATTGGCGGTTCCAGAATCCCTGGACGGTGCGTTCCAGCAGGTCCTCGTTCATCTGGCCGTGGGCGACGGCGACCCGTGCCTCGGGCACCAGCTCGCGCACCCGCGCGGCGGCGTGCTCGATCGAGCTGACCCGGTTGTGCACGTAGAACGCCTGCCCGTCGCGCAACAATTCGCGGCGCAACGCGGCGGCGATCTGCTTGTCGTCGTGCGGCCCGACATAGGTCAGCACCGGGTAGCGGTCTTCGGGCGGGGTCAGGATCGTCGACATCTCCCGGATCCCGGCCAGGCTCATCTCCAGCGTGCGCGGGATGGGTGTTGCGCTCATGGTCAGCACGTCAACGTGGGTGCGCAGGCTTTTGATGTGCTCTTTGTGTTCGACGCCGAAGCGCTGTTCTTCGTCGACGATGACCAGCCCGAGGTCCTTCCAGCGCACCCCCGTCTGCAGCAGCCGATGAGTGCCGATCACGATGTCGACGGCGCCGTCGGCCAGGCCGTCCAGCACAGAGCGCGACTCTGCCGGCTCGGTGAACCGGGACAGGCCCTTGATGGTCACCGGGAACTCCGACATGCGCTCGGCGAACGTCTGCAGATGCTGGTCGGCCAACAGCGTGGTGGGCACCAGCACGGCGACCTGTTTGCCGTCCTGCACCGCCTTGAACGCCGCCCGCACCGCGATCTCGGTCTTGCCGTAGCCGACGTCGCCGCAGATCACCCGGTCCATGGGGATCGGCTTTTCCATGTCGGCTTTGACCTCGGTGATCGCGGTGAGCTGGTCGACGGTCTCGGTGAAGCCAAAGGCGTCTTCCATCTCGGCCTGCCACGGCGTATCCGGACCGAACGCATGCCCGGGCGTGGTTTGCCGCTTGGCGTACAGCGCCACCAGCTCACCGGCGATCTCGCGCACAGCGCGCCGCGCCTTGGTCTTGGTATTGGCCCAGTCGCTTCCCCCGAGCCTGCTCAAAGCCGGCGCCTGCCCGCCGACGTAACGCGAAAGCTGGTCCAGCGAATCCATCGGCACGTAGAGCTTGTCCGTGTCGTGCTGGCCGCGTTTGGTCGACGCGTACTCCAGCACCAGGTATTCCCGGCGCGCGCTGCCGACGGTGCGTTCGGTCATTTCGACGAACCGGCCGATGCCATGCTGGTCATGCACGACCAGGTCGCCCGGGGTGAGCGCCAGCGGGTCGACCACGTTGCGGCGTTTGGCGGCCAGGCGCTTACCGTCGGTGGCGGTCACCCGATTACCGGTCAAGTCGGTCTCGGTGATCACGACGAGGTTGGCGCCCGGAACAATCACGCCGTCGTTCAACGGGCCCTTGAGCACACCGACGACACCGGGCTTGGGCGCGGCGCCCGGCTCCAATAGCGTTGCGGGCGTGTCGGATTCGGCAAGCCGCTCGACCACGCGCTGCGCGGTGCCAGCGCCGGGCGCGACGACCGCGGCGTATCCGCTGGTGGCGACCTGGGCGCGCAGCATTGCGAAGATCTCGTCGATGTCGCGTTGATGGCCGCGCGCCGACGGCGCCGCGCGCAGCTCGAGTTCGATCGCGGACTCGTCGGAGAGCTGGCTGAGCGTCCACCACGGATGACCCGTCTTGCGAGCGGTGGCGCGCACCTCGTCGAATTCGACGAAGCCCGATCCGCCCAGCTGCTCGACGTCGACCGGAGCGTCACCGCCGGCCGCGGCCACCGACCACGACGCTTCGAGGAATTCGCGGCCGCTCTTGATCAGATCGGCAGCGCGGGTGCGCACCTTTTCCGGATCGCAGACCAACACCGGAGTGGCCTGCGGCAACTGGTCGGTCAGCAGGGTCAACTCGTCGGGGCGCAAGACCGGCAGCAGCGCCTCCATGCCGTCGACCGGGATGCCCTCGGCCAGCTTGGCCAGCATGTCGGTGACGGTGCCGGTGACAGTGCGCTCGGCCGCAGGATGTTTTCCGGCCAACGCGGCCGCCCGTTCCCGCACGTCGTCGGACAGCAGTAGCTCCCGGCAGGCCACCGCGACCAGCGTGTCGACGCTGACCTCGGGGATGGAGCGCTGATCGGCCACCGAGAACATCCGCATCTCGGTCACCTCGTCACCCCAGAACTCGATGCGCAGCGGGTGTTCGGCGGTCGGCGGGAAGACGTCGATAATGCCCCCGCGCACCGCGAACTCTCCGCGCCGGCCGACCATGTCCGCCCGGGTGTAGGCCAATTCGACCAGCCGGGCTATGACCTCTTCGAACGCAGCCTCGTCACCGATCGAAAGCGTGAGCGGCTCGATGTCGCCCAACTGCGGTGTCATCGGCTGCAGCAGCGAGCGCGCCGAGGTCACCACCACCGGCAGCGGCGGCCCGAGCCGCGCGTCGTCGGGGTGGGCCAGCCGGCGCAGCACCATGAGGCGGGCGCCCATGGTGTCCACGCCGGGTGAGAGCCGTTCGTGCGGCAGGGTTTCCCAGCATGGAAATTTGGCCACCGCATCGCCGTAGATGCCGCGCAACTCGGCGGTCAGGTCGTCGGCTTCGCGGCTGGTGGCGGTAACGACCAGCAACGGCCCGCGCCGGGCCAGAGCGCTGGCCACGAAGGCACGTGCGCTGGCCGGACCGACCAGGCTCAATTCAGCGGGTCGATCGGCTGTCCGGTCAATGAGTTGCTGGAATGTCGGCGCGCTCAGCGCTAAGTCGACGAGCCCCGCAATCGGGGTATCTGGGCGGGCAAACCCCGGTGCGGTCATGATGTGGACATTCTATGCCTCGATCGATTCACGTTGCGGCTCCGGCCAACTCAGGTGATCGCCGCCACACCACGGTTGGCGCCATCAGCACCGCCCGCTTGGCAATCAGGGCGTTCGCGACCGAAGCTTTGAGGATCAGTTGGGATTCGTGCTCAACGGATTCGTCCAGCGGAGACCGGGAAACCGCATGAAATCGGTATCGGCAGAGGCGACTTCGACACCGTGCTCGATCGCGAGGGCAGCCAGTTGTGCATCAGCGACGAGATTGCCAGTGATTTCCACCTGCGCGCACAGCCTGGCATAAACCCGGGCGGTGGTGTCCGTGGCGGGTGGAATCCACACCATAGGGACCGCGAGCCAGTGCTCTACATACCTCCACGCTTCGGCGGCAGGTAGTGGGTTCTCGGTGACTCGCGGGTGAGTGGCGATCCGTAAAAACGCGCCAATGCTTTGCCACGGAAGCCCGACTCGACGATCGCCGTTCAGCGTCCTTCCAGCCAGGCAGCAGCGGCGGTGTTATGGGAACTGTTCTCGTCCACCGCGTACAGCAGCAGGTTGGCGTCAACGATCATCGAGCAGATCGAGCACGTCGCCGATGTCGGTGATGTCCACCTTGAAGCCGATCTTCGCGGTGCGGTGCCTGCGATG
Source organism: uncultured Mycobacterium sp. (assembly GCF_964249325.1). Lineage (NCBI taxonomy): Bacteria > Bacillati > Actinomycetota > Actinomycetes > Mycobacteriales > Mycobacteriaceae > Mycobacterium > uncultured Mycobacterium sp. The sequence goes on from NZ_CAXUCH010000035.1 coordinate 15,737, forward strand.
GCCGGTGTTGTTAGCCGGCGTTGGCGCTGCGAAACTCCATTAATTTCCGGCTCGGCGCCGTTAAGGATTCGTTAGGGCAGCGGCATCGGACGAGGGCCGAACGCACCGTGGAAGCATGACCACAACATTGGTGGATGTATTGCCGTCCATCGGTTATGCGGCTCCGCCGCGGTTCGATCCGGCCATCTGGCCGGTCACGACGCACGCCGACGACGAGGGTCGGCTGTGCATCGGCGACGTGCCGCTCACGGACATTGCGACGAGTTCCGCACCCCGGCTTATGTGATCGACGAAGCTGATTTCAGGCACCGGGCACGGCATTACCGCCGAGCGTTGCGCGGCGCCGAGGTCGTCTATGCCGGCAAGTCGCTGCTCGCATCGCGGTGGCGCGGTGGGCGCGTGAAGAGGGCTGAGCCTTGACGTCTGCTCGGCCGGTGAGCTGACAACCGCGATAGCCGGTGGCGTGGACCCAGCCCGCATCGTCATGCACGGCAACGCGAAATCGATCGAGGAATTGCGTGCCGCGGTGCGTGTCGGGGTAGGGCGCATTGTGGTGGATTCCTGCATGGAGATCGCCTACCTCGCCGGGTTGGTCAGCCGACGCCAACGGGTGCTGCTCCGGGTCAACCCAGACATCGATATCCACGGCTCGCAGGTCACCGATCCCAACTGCTACGGCGACGCGATTCGCCGGATGGTCGTCGCCATGGCCGACATTCGCGCCAAACACGGCGTCATCCTGACCGAACTCAATATCGGTGGCGGCCATGGTATTCCGTATGTGCCCGGTGACCCCGAGCTCGACATCGACGAGCTGGCCGGCGTTATCGACGAGGCGCTGGACGCGGCCTGCGCCGTCGAGCGGTTTCCGCGTCCGGTCGTGGTGGTCGAGCCAGGTCGAGGCATCAGTGGACGCGCCGGTGTCACGCTGTACCAGGTGTGCTCGGTGAAGACGCAGTCGGGCGGCCGGACCTTCGTCGTCGTCGACGGCGGCATGAGCGACAACCCGCGAGTGGCATTGTACGGCGCGAAATACACGGTGGCGCTCGCCAACCGGCATCCGCTGGGACGCAGGCAACGTGTCACGGTGGCGGGGCGACACTGCGATGCCGGCGACGAAATCGCCCGTGACGTCGAGCTGCCCGCCGACGTTCACCCCGGCGACCTGTTGGCCGTGGCCTGCACCGGCGCCTACCACCACAGCACGGCGTCGAACTACAACATGGTCGGCCGACCGCCACTGGTCGCGGTCAAAGACGGCCAGGCCCGTGAACTGGTTCGCCGCGAAACGGTCGCGGACCTGCTGGCGCGCGACCTGGGCTGATCGCGGCGACCCGCTGCATCCGGTTAAGCCGCGCTTGCGATGCGCAGGATAAGCGACTCGGCTACTCGTCCAGGAGATTGGGGTCGGCCTCTAGGTGCCTCAGGCCGTTCCAGCACAGATTGACCAGGTGCGCGGCGACCACTTCCTTCTTGGGCTCGCGGGCGTCGAGCCACCACTGGGCGGTCATCGACACGGAACCGACCAGCGCCTGGGCATACAACGGCGCCGTTTCGGGGTCGAGTCCGCGGCGGGCGAAGTCGCCGGCCAGGATCGAGCTGACCTGGTTGACCGCGTCGTTGAGCAGGGTCGAATAGGTGCCCGAATTGACCGACGCAGGCGAGTCGCGGATCAGGATTCGAAAGCCGTCGGTGCGCTCCTCGACGTAGGTCAGCAAGGCCAGCGCTACGCGTTCGATGCGCAGTCGAGACCGGTTGTTGGTCGACTTGGTGAGTGACGACGTGATGCCATCCAGCAGGGCGGACATTTCTCGGTCGACGACCACCGCGTACAGCCCTTCCTTGCCGCCGAAATGCTCGTAGACAACCGGCTTGGACACATTGGCCCGGAGCGCGATCTCCTCGATCGAGGTGCCCTCGTAGCCGCGCTCGGCGAACAGCGACCGTGCGATATCGATGAGTTGATGCCGACGCTCGCTGCCGGTCATCCTGGCGCGCGGCTCCCGCACCTCTTTATCCAGCGCTGCCACGGCTACCAGCGTATCGGCTTGCATTAGAGTGGACGCGGTCCTTGGCGGCAGTCGACCGCTCGCCACATCGATCCGTCGTGGTGTAATCGGCAGCACATCAGATTTTGGTTCTGAGAGTTCAGGTTCGAGTCCTGGCGACGGAGCAGGTGTTAGCCGATTGATGAGCAGTTCCCATGCCGACGCTGCGGCTCCGAAAACTTCGGCGAGGGTGGTGCGCCATCTCGTGTACCAAATCCGTCATGGACCGCGGGGCAGCAGCATTGAGATCACGGTTGCCATGTCGCTTCCTATATGGGTTATTACCGCAATTGACCCGAACGGTAAATTTGCTGGTGATCAAACTTGCCGTTGTGCGAGCGCCAACGCGAAGGATTTAGCAATCGCCGCCAGTCGGCGGGCAATACGACTAATTCCTCAAGGACTGTCTAGGTCGATGGGCGTGAACATCAGGCGGTAGACCGCACCTCGCCAGCTGATACTGCCACGCACTGACAAATTCCGACTGTGCTTTGCTCCTTGGTGGAGCCATTTGTCGGCTTAAATTAAACGGCTTAAGTCCCGCGTTCATGTAGCTTGCGCTACGCGATTCGTCGTAAGCTAGTGTCGTTCCGCCGAAGGGTTTGCATACCTTAACTCGGCACTTTGGCCAATAAAGATACCGAAAGACCGACTATTAGCACGACACAAGGGACATGGTTCATTAAGTCCACTGTTTGACCCGGAACCGCGTGACAAATTTCAACCCGCCGCCGAACAGAGAGATGCTATGGCTGTCATTCCCGTGGAACCGTCTATCGCCGACGGGTTCTGTCTTCCCGCTAGCCTTTGCTGGCGCGATCATGACATCGAGTCCACGTTGGTAGTTTCCCAGCCGTCGACTGACCGCGGCTTGTGGCGCGAGTATGTGATCGGCGCGCACAGCAGCTATCGCAAGCATGGCGTGGAGTGCGCACTCGACCTGGACGCGTTACACAGCGGAGCCGATACCGTCATGTTTTTCACGGTGATCGACGACGCCGGGCGCATGGTGGGGGGAGTGCGAGCAACGGGGCCGCTGCGGTCGGCCGACGATTCCCACGCAGTCGTCGAATGGGAGGGGCAACACGGCCAAACGCTTGTCCGCAATATGATTGCCGATCGCATACCATTTGGCATTTTAGAAATGAAGTCTGCCTGGGTGACAGATGATCCGGACTGCCATCGTTGGGTCAGCACCGCTCTGGCTCGCAGTGGTTTTCACATGATGGCTCTGCTTGACGTTCAGTTTTGCATGGCCACGGCTGCGACATACGTCTTGAACCGGTGGCGCTCGTCCGGAGGAGTGGTGGCAGCAATTCCGGCGACGCCCTACCCCGACGAACGCTACCAAACTAAGATGATGTGGTGGAACCGACGCGATTTTGTAAATTACGCAGAACCAGAGCAAGTCGCCAAGATTCTCGTGGAGACCGAGCAACTCATTCAACAATGCACTCGCCGCGCTGAGGCCGCAGCTGGTGCCCTCGGGTGATTGCGCATGTATCAGCGCAATGTCCTCCACTTGGCAGGTCCCCGGTAGTGGCTGCTTACCCTAATGTCGTTGCATGCCGGCGATTTTTTGCCTGCGAATTAGCACGTTGCAGAAATCCATTGGTATGAAGCGCTTCGCGAGCAGCGACTCCATTGCCGCGCTATCGAGCGGTCGTGACAGCCGAAAGCCCTGTGCCCGGTAGCATCCTAACTTGAGTAATGTCTCGGCAGCGGCGGCTGTCTCGACGCCTTCGGCCACGATATCGAGCCCGAAGGCGTCCCCCAGGGCCATCGCGGACCCCACGATGGCGAGATCCTCCGCGTTCGTGCCGAGATCGCGGACAAACCCTTTGTCGATCTTGAGTGTGTTCACCGGAAGGGACTTCAAATAAGCCAATGCACTATAGCCAGAACCGAAGTCGTCGATCGCGATCTCTACACCGATGTCCTTTAGCTTCGAGAGCGTTTTGCGCGTGGTGTCGATGTCTTGCACCACGACGCCTTCCGTGATCTCGAGACATAGCGCGCCGGCATCGAGACCGAACTCGTTGAGGGTTGCGGCGACCGTGTCGACGATGCCGTCGGTGACAAGCTGCACGGGCGATACGTTGACACGCAGCACGGCGTCGCGCCCCACTCCGCGGGAACGCCATAGGCTGAATTGGGCACATGCTGAGCGCATTACGAGACGGCCGAGTTTTCCAGCGAGATTGATCGATTCGACCACCCGGATGAACGATTCAGGCATCAGCAGTCCGCGCGTGGGGTGTTGCCACCGGATGAGCGCCTCGGCGCCCAGGACCTCACCGGTGCGCATGTCGAACTCAGGAAGATAATGCAGCACTAAGGCGCCGTTGTCGCTGTCGATTACCCCTTCGAAATGCAGCTCGATGTCGTTGCGGATCGCGTACTTGGCGGACAATTCGGGGCCGAAAACTGAGATCTGGCTTCCACCGGAAGTTTTGGCCGACTGCGCGGCCTGGTCCGCCCGGCGCAGTAGATCTGCCGCACTGTTGCGCCCCGGCAGGCCCGTGGCGACGCCGATGCTGACGGTACGGGTAAGCACCTCCCCGTCGATCACCACCTGCTTGTGGAGTCGGTTTTGTAGCCGGCGAGCGAATGTCTCGGCGCTTTCCGCATCCGTTGGTGCGGCTGGCACGACGACAAACTCGTCACCGCCGAAGCGGGCGACGGCCGATGCGGCGTCAGCGGCCTCGGACAGCAGCCTGGCGAACGTGTTGAGGAAACGATCGCCGGCGTTGTGACCGAGGTGGTCATTGACCACCTTGAAGCGGTCCAGGTCGAGGAAGAATACGGACACCGGCCCCGGCTGGCCGTCGGTCAGTCGGTCGTCGAGGTAGTTTGTCAGCGCCCTGCGGTTCAGTAGGCCGGTGAGGTCATCGTGTTCGGCGAGGTAGTGGAGTTGCTCTTCGGCGACGATGCGAGCTTGCAGTTGAGCGAATAGTGTGGCTATCGCCTGCAGTGCATTCAGTTCCTCCGGTAGCCATTCACGATCACCGAACTTGACGAAGCCCAGTGTGCCGGTGGTGAGATCGCCAGATAGCAGAGGCACGCATGCAAGCGACGTGGCCGGAACGGCCGTGGCGTGCTCAATGCGCTGTTGGTAGTCGGCGTTCGCCGGCTCTGGGCGCAAGACATCTGGTGCTTTGAGGTCTTCGCACCTCGCGAAGATAGGATCCGCACCGGCAAAATAGACCAAACCGATCGGGTCGGGGTCGGGGATAAAGTCGCGCGGCGGCCACTGCGCGATCAATTTAGTTGCCCCGATGCTGTGATCGTTGTGGCGTAGGAAGCCCACGTCTACGTTGAAATGGCTAACCAGGTTACGCAGCACCCGTTCACTGATCGCGGCAGAGTTGCGCGCGGTGGCCGCCATCAATTCGGCGGCCGCCGACGTGACCACCTCATCCAGCGGGCGGGCCATTGCTCTAACGGTAGCCTCTATTGGCCCTTCAGCAAACAGACACGCTCCAGACTGCGCCGGCTGCGCACCGACGCTCGGTCTGCAACGGCGAACCGCAGCACAAGAGTTGGCACAGTACCGGCGGGTATGCGAACGAGTTGCCGAAAGTCTGATTGCAGATCCCTCAGGTGGGCAGCGAACGAGGTCGACAATTCCGTGAGGTCCCCGGCGTCGTGGGCGTACAAGAAGACCGGCGAAATGGGCTGAACCGCCAAGCCATGCTGTTGCGCGATAACCCATACCGCTTCGGCGGCGGATCCGCCGCGCGCGTAGTCACTCAGGGTGCCTTCCGAAACCGAAATCACGCCCACGGCCGAACTGGCCAGCACGCGACGGCGAGTGTCCTCGCCCAGGGCAGTCCCTGCCTCCCACCGTGCCAAGTAGACCATCACGTCAGCGCGTCGCAAGATATCCAGCACAGCGAGGTCGCCGGGGGCCAGCTCGAGGCTACGCACGTCGATACCGGTGTCAAGACACTGATCGCCGGGCCAGCGCAGCTCAGAAACCATGTCGGCATGCAGTCGCGGCGTCAGATAGCGAATGCGATCGGCTGCGGCGAGCATCGCTGCGAGCCGGGCGATTTCGTCGCGCTCAATCAGAACGTGCAGCCGTGCTCCCTCCCGCTCGGCGACCGCGTGCAGCAGGTCGATGGTGTCTGCGGCGATCGCATCCGCTACACCGGGGCGGCGGTTAGTTTCGCGTGCCAGCATTGGTTGGTACAACGCGGTCAGATCGGCATCATCCCCGTTACCTAGCTCCAGCGTCGCCTGCAACAGCGCGCCCCCGGCGTTCTCCACCAAACTCAGCGGGCCCAACCTGTGCTGGGCAGCAGCGGCGACTTTGGCATTGAAGATGGCCGCTCCGAGCGCAACTGCGCTGCCGCGGAATCCGACGTCCATCGTGGACGTGTGTTCAGGGGCAAGCCGCAGCTTGATGGCATCAGAGCTGGCCTCGATATGCCAGGGCTGCGCGTTGCCGCCGGACGGCGCACGAATTGCAGCTGCGGTGACAGCGCCAGCGACGCCCGGGAGCACAGGATCTGGGTAATCGGGCGGCGGAGGCGGGCGATCGCTAGTCATCGTTGGTTCCTCGAGGCGCTCCATCGCGCCGCCAACGTCCAGGCGGATCCGGCCCGATCGCAGCTCCTCGCCCAATCCGATCCTGCGCACAGCCTCGGCCAGCGCGGTTGCCCCCAAGGCGACATCACCGGCCAACTGGGGCCACGTCGACAGCGTGCGGTCGATTTCGACCACGGACGCCGCCACACGTGCTGAGAGCTGGTCGGCCTCGAGGTGACGAAGCATGTGCGGAACTTTTTCCCGGCTGCTCATGCCGGGAAGCAGCGCGATGTCTAACTCGCCGAGTAGCCCGTGCAAAATCGGACGTTCCGGCTGCAGGTCGAAACGTTCGACGTCCACGAGCCCTCGGTCGCTGGTGGCCATGAGCACCGGAATCCGGCGGGCGCGGGCACCCTGCCGCAGGAACGCCTTCATGTGCAGGGAGTCGCATTCTTCGACAAGGATGTCGAGTCCGTTGAGGAACTCGTCGACGGTCTCGGGCGTCAGCCCGAGCTCGAGAACCGTGACCTGCAGATAAGGGTCGAGTTCAGCGATCCTGCGAGCGGCCACTTCCGCCTTGTTCAGTCCCAGATCCAGTACCGTCGCGGGCACGCGGTTGAGGTTCGACAGCTCGAGACGGTCGAAATCCGCCAGCCGAAGTTCACCGCACATTCCCTGTGCCGCGAGGGTGTGGGCGATGACATGCCCGACGCTCAACCCGGCCACGCCAACTCGCAGCGCGCCGAGGTGAACCTGTTCCTCGGTGGTGATCAAGTTCCTGTTGCGGTCCAAGCGCACCGCTCGAAATGCCCGGGGACCCAGCACTGCCACAACGGTTCGCCGCCAGGGATAGTACGCCCACCGCAAGTGTTCGGCTGTCAGCTCGTGACCCGGTGGCGGCCGAAGTCTACGCAGCTCCTCGAGTTGTTCGTTGTGATGGTCGATGAATTCAATGACAGGATCGGCGCGCAGCTTCCTCAACACCGCAGCGTCATCAGGGTCTGCGGCATCGAGAACTTGTGCTCGGAAGGAAGCTATGGCCATCTCCTTGACGGTCAGATGCGCCGACGAATGCGTGCCCAGATCGGGCCATCGGCCACCATGGTGAACGGCGCAGCCAGCGGGAACTCGTCGTCTAACGAACAAATCTCGGCGTGGCGGATGAAGGTGGCCAGGCCGAGGGTGGCCTCGAGCATGGCGAAATGATCGCCGATGCACGATCGCGGGCCCGCGCCGAACGGGATGTATTGCCAGCGGTCCCGACCGACCGCGTTCTCCGGAGCGAACCGGTCGGGGTTGAACTTCAGCGGCTCTGGCCACAGCGCCGGATCGCGCTGCACGGCGAGCCGCCCGAACACGAGTATTGTGCCGGCTTCGACGCGATACCCCCCGATCTCGATATCACGAGTCACCATCCGTGTCCCAGTGGGGCCTGGAGGGCATAACCGCAATGCTTCCCGCAGGACCTGCACCGTGTACGGCAAGCGTGGAACATCGTCGGAGGTGAGCGTTCGGTCGGCGAACCGAGTGACCTCCTCAGCGACGCGAAGCTGAATTTCAGGATGACGCCCCAGCTGCCACATCGCGTACGTGAGCGTCGTCGCGGTGGTGTCATGGCCCGCAAACAGAAAGACAACCAGCTCGTCTGCGATTTCCTTGTCTGACAGTTGTTTGTGGGTGACTGGATCGGTGGCCGCGATTAATGCACGCACCAAAGGTGCGTCCTTGGCAGGATCCGTCCGGCACTGCTGCAAGATGTCGTTTGCAAGACGGTGAAGCTTTGCACTCGCTGCCCGAGCGCGCCAGCGAGCGGGTGTGGGCAGCCACGCAGGGGCTCGCACCGGCCGCACGGCCCGCTTGGTGACATACGTGAGCGCGACGCGCAACGGCTCGGTAACTTCGTCGACACGGTCGGTCACGTCGAGCCCGAGCACTGAGCGGCCAAGTGCCCGCAGCGTCAGCGTGCGGCATTCGGCGTCGAGGTTGACCGTCGCGCCATGCTGCCAGGACGAGGCCACGGATTCGGCGGCCTCGACCATGTGTCCGCCGAATTGCCGGACTCGCTGGCTGGTGAAGACCGGTTGCAGCGTGCGCCTACGCGGCAACCAGTGCTCATGTGGCAGATCGAACAGGTTTGCGCCGATGATCTGACGAAATTCGCCGAGTACTCGCGTGGTTTTGTCGACGGCGCCGTCCTTATTACTGAGGATGTCGCGGATAGCCTCTGGGGAGGTCGCGACGACGATCGGTGGCATCAGCCAGCTGGGCCCCAAGCTGAAGCGAGTCACCGGACCGCCGGCATCGCGTAATCGGTCGATCCCGGTGTGAAACGACCTAACTGCGCGGGCCAGCTGAAAGTAAGACAACGGATTCTTTGGCGGCAATGGGAGCGACGCAAGGTCCGTCTTGGAGGTATCGACCACACACCACCTCCGTATGCAATGGATGCGCATCCGACTCGGCGCTGGGCGCTAAGCATATGTCGGCATAGCTGCCCAACCGCCTGTTCTGGCGTATATCGATCGCATACTCTGCTCGAAAACGCAAGCCCTATTTGCCCTGCATATCGGCGCTATCACCTTGATCACCGCAGTGGAATACCTGGGCGCTGGCCCTCGGTTGGATCAGCCCATCCGCTCGCTTAGCGCGCAGAGCGCGGGCTGACTGCCCTGGGTGCTCCATGTCAATCTACGTGGCCGTTATTGCGGGGTCTGTAGCGCACGGTCGATGCGGTATGGAGCTGCTCCGGATAGCCGACAAAGAGATCCAGTCTCTAGAATCCTTCTACTCTCACCGTTAGTATGTAAACTAGCACTTTGATACACACTCGGTATGTCCGCACCTCACGCACCACGTTATCGCGGCCAGCGTCCGGGGTCGGCTGTTTCAGCTAGGAGCAACATGAGACAAACGTGGCTCCGGTGCTTGACGTCGTGGTTGCGTGGCGCGTATCCGATGATCCAAGCGCGCGTGTGGCCGCCGGCACTGCACCGATGACCACTTCGCCGCCCGTCGAGCATGCCGTACGAGCCCCGGGGAAATCCGGTGACTGACCATGACGAATGCACAACGGACCCTTACAGAGCCCGGTCGACCTCGTGGCCGGCCTGATTTCGCCACGACTCGCCGGCGAGCATCGATCATGTTCGACTGGCGGGGCGCGGGAATGGTTCCCGAAGTCCTGGAGGGTGATCCGAGCATCGCTGGCCGGCTTGCCTGGCTCGGCGCTCGGCTTACCATCCGACCGGCCCTCGCTATAGGTAGCTACCTCCCGCACGCGCAGTGGCCATGGGGCCTCGTCGACTTCGCAGCCGGCGTTGTGAAGCCCGCGCCAGGCAGCGTTCGGGCCACGATTAGGTTGCCGCATTGCACCGCACGATTGGTCCGCGCCGCCGGTGTACTGCCTGCCGACGGCACCCGGCGCATCGTGTTGTACATGCACGGTGGCGCCTTCATGACCTGTGGCGCCAACACGCATGACCGGCTAGTCACCACGTTGTCGACGTACGCCGATACGCCCGTGCTGGTAATTAACTACCGGATGATGCCCAGGCATTCGATCGGTGACGCAATCAATGACTGCTACGACGGTTACCAATGGCTGCGCGGCCGCGGTTACCGGCCCGGCCAGATCGCCTTGGCCGGCGACTCCGTCGGAGGCTACCTGTCACTCGCGCTGGCCGAACGGTTGCTCGACGAAGGTGAGGAACTCGCGGCCATAGTCTGCATGTCACCGCTGATGCAGATCGCCAAGGCCCCCAAGCAGGCACACCCAAACATCCGCAGCGATGCGATGTTCTGCGCCAAGGCGTTTGACACATTCGTCGACCTGGTCACCCAGGCAGCCCAGCGTCAAATGATAGCTGGGCGCCCTGAAGAGATCTACGAACCGCTCGACCATGTCGGACCCGGTCTGCCCCCCACGCTAATCCATGTATCCGGTTCCGAAGTCCTGCTGCACGATGCTCGGCTAGCCGCGCGGCGGTTGGCCGCGGCGGGAGTGCCGGTCCACCTTAGGGTGTGGCCTGGCCAGATGCACGTGTTCCAGATTGCAGCGCCCGCGGTACCCGAGGCCAATCGGTCGTTGCGGCAGATCGGCAACTACATCCGCGAGGCGACCGAACCGGACCACCGCGTAGCGGCTTGCATGGGCCGCCTCGGTGCACCGGGATTTCCTCGCAGCGTCATCGCAGATTCCTCCGCAAACCGGTTGCCGCCGCGCACCGCTCACCGTTGAACTGGAGGTAGCTGGATATGCGCACCCTCGTTACCGGCGCTGCCGGATTCATCGGTTCTACCTTGGTCGACCGCCTGCTAGAGGAAGGACACCAGGTGACAGGGGTCGATAATCTCAGCGCCGCCTCGCCCCCGACCACCCTACAGTCGGCCCACCGGCACGACGGCCCCGGCCGCTTCACATTCGTCGCGGCCGACGTCCGGCACCAGAAGCTATCCGACATCGTCGCGGAGTCCGACCCTGACGTGGTGTTCCATCTGGCCGCCCAGATCGACGTTTGCAGGTCCGTTGACGATCCGCAACACGACGCGCGCAACAACGTGCTGGGGACCATCAACTTGCTTGAAGCGAGCCGGCGGGCACGAGTACCGCGGATCGTCTACGCCGCCTCGGGTGGCTCGCGCTATGGTGCGCCGACCACCTTGCCCGCCACCGAGGACACTGCCGTGGATCCGCGTTCGCCGTATGCGGTGGCCAACGTCGCCGGCGAGTTGTATACGCGTGCCTACGCCAGCATGTACGGGCTGTCACCCATCTGTCTGGCGCTGGCCAACGTCTATGGGCCACGCCAAGACTGTTCGGAGGCATTCAGGGTGACCACGTGGGGGTAGTTGCCCGGCGCTGAGGGT
>NZ_CAXUCH010000036.1:0-27140 GCF_964249325.1 uncultured Mycobacterium sp.
CTCGACGGGCGCGTCTACGGCGTCGACCACGGTGTCTGCCTGCACACCGAGGACAAGTTGCGAACGGTCTTGTGGGGCTGGGCGGGCAAGCCCATCGACGACGAAACTCTGGACGCGGTCGCCCGACTGGCCGAAGCGCTGCGCGGCCCGCTCGCCGACACGCTGGCCCGGCACATCACTGCCCGGGAAATCTCGGCGTTACGCCGGCGGGCTCGTGCGTTGCTGGACAATCCGGTGATGCCCACTCCCGACCGGCATCGTCCCATTCCGTGGCCGGCGTTCTGACGCGACGATCGAAATCGATACGCTCCCTTGCTATGCCGCGTCGTTCGCCTACTCGGTTGACTCTCCGGCCAGCGTCGACCAAATCCTCTCGGACTGGACACGATCCAAGCGAGAAATGGACCCCCATCGACGGAGGCCGGGTGCGCGGCGAGGTCACCGTGGCGATGCGCGGGGCACCGCTTTCCGGGATTTGCGAGGCGTTGCTTGCGCCGGCCAGCAATGGTTCGCGGTGGGAGCTGAGCGGGACCGTGGCAGTCAAGGTCCCACTGGTCGGAGGCCCCATCGAAAACATGATCGGGACCCAACTGGCCACCGGCATCACTCAACTCCAGCGCTTCACCGCAGAGTGGATCGTAGAAAACCGCTGACCTTAGGCCGCGCAACGACCAGTCTCAATCGGCCGTCGGCATACTGGATCGGTGAGCCAAGCCCGCGACCTGACCGACGCTGCGCTGGCCGCTCAATTGGCCGAGGACGCCGGAAAGCTGTTGCTGGCGGTGCGCGACGACGTCGGGTTCGACTATCCCTGGCTTCTGGGCGATGCCGGCGATGCGCAGGCCAACTCACTGCTGCTGCGGCGGCTGCGAGCCGAGCGGCCAGGTGACGCGGTGCTCAGCGAGGAAGCCTATGACGACCTCTCCCGGTTGGAGGCCGACCGGGTGTGGATCATCGACCCGCTGGACGGCACCCGCGAGTTCTCCACGCCCGGCTGTGACGATTGGGCGGTCCATGTGGCGTTGTGGCAGCGCGACCGCGGGCCGCACGGTGCCATTACCGACGCAGCGGTCGCGTTGCCCGCGATCGGTGAGCTGTACCGCAGCGACACCGTGAGCGCGCACACCTCGGCGCGCTCGGGGCCGATTCGTATTACTGCCAGCGCAAGCCGGCCGCCCGCGGTGCTGTACCGGCTGCGGGAACGGCTGGATATCGAAATGGTACGGATCGGTTCGGCCGGCGCGAAGGCGATGTCGGTGGTGCGCGGCGATGCCGACGCCTACATCCATGCCGGCGGGCAGTGGGAGTGGGACTCGGCCGCGCCCGCGGGCGTGCTGTTGGCGGCTGGCCTGCACGCGTCCCGGCTGGACGGCTCCGAGCTGGTCTACAACCGGCCCGCCCCGTATCTACCTGATCTGCTGATGTGCCGCCCGGAGCTGGCCGACGTGCTGCTGGGCGCCATTCGGTTGGCCAGCTGACCGGCGCTTAAAGTCGACGGTATGCAATCCTGGCTCTCCCCGCCCCGACCGGTGTTGCCGGGACGCGGGCCGGAGCTGCGGCTGTATGACACCGCCGATCGCCAGGTGCGCCCAGTGGCCGCGGGTCGAACCGCAACCATGTACGTCTGCGGAATCACCCCCTACGACGCCACCCATCTGGGCCACGCCGCGACCTATCTGGCCTTCGACCTGGTGCATCGGCTGTGGCTGGATCTGGGTCACGAGGTGCAGTACGTGCAGAACGTCACCGACGTGGACGACCCCTTGTTCGAGCGCGCGGACCGCGACGGTGTCGACTGGCGCGAACTAGCCGCGCGCGAAGTCGCGCTCTTCCGCGACGACATGGCGGCGCTGCGGGTGCTGGCTCCGCAGCAATACGTTTCAGCGACCGAGGCGATCGCGGAAGTCGTCGAGCTGGTCGAGAAGATGCTGGCCTCCGGCGCGGCCTACCTTGTCGACGGCGAATACCCCGACGTCTACTACCGGGCCGACGCCACGCTGCAGTTCGGCTACGAGTCCGGCTATGACCGCGAAACGATGCTGCGGCTGTCCGCCGAGCGTGGCGGCGACCCGAACCGCCAAGGCAAGAGCGACGAACTCGACGCGCTGATGTGGCGGGCCGCGCGACCGGGAGAACCGAGCTGGCCGGCGCCGTTCGGGCCCGGCCGGCCCGGCTGGCACGTCGAATGCGCCGCGATCGCGCTGAGCCGCATCGGTACCGGCTTCGACATCCAGGGCGGCGGCAGTGACCTCATCTTCCCGCACCACGAGTTCACCGCCGCGCACGCCGAATGTGTCAGCGGGGAGCGGAGATTCGCCCGCCACTACGTACACGCCGGGATGATCGGCTGGGATGGGCACAAGATGTCCAAGAGCCGGGGCAACCTGGTGCTGGTTTCGACGCTGCGCGGGCAAGGCGTCGAGCCGTCGGCCATCCGGCTGGGCTTGTTGGCCGGGCATTACCGCGCCGACCGCTACTGGGATACCCGACTCCTCGACGAGGCGACCGCTCGGTTGCACCGGTGGCGTACCGCAACCGCACTTTCCGTCGGTCCCGATGCCACCGACACCGTCGCCCGGGTTCGCCAATACTTGGCCGACGACCTCGATACCCCGAAAGCCCTTGCCGCCGTTGACGGTTGGGTCGCCGATGCGTTCGAGTACGGGGGCCACGACTCCGCTGCTCCGCAGACGGTGGCAACCGCGGTCGATGCGCTGCTCGGTGTAGACCTGTAATCGCCGCGGCGGTACGTTTCCCCCCATGACGCCAGTCAGTTCCCAAGTCGTATTAATCACCGGTGCTGCAGGGGGAATCGGCGCGGAAGTCGCACGTCGGTTGCGCGACAAGGGCGCCAAATTGGTCCTGACCGACCTCGACGAGGCAGCGCTGAACAAGTTGGGCACCGAACTCGGTGACGAATGGGTGCTGAGCGTTGTCGGCGACGTGCGCGACCGCGCGGCGATGCAAGCTGCCGTCGACCACGCCGTCGAACGGTTCGGCGGCATCGACACCGTGGTGGCCAATGCCGGAATAGCCAGCTACGGGTCAGTTCTCCAAGTCGACCCGGACGCGTTTCGGCGGCTGATCGACGTCAACGTGCTTGGGGTGTACCACACGGTGCGGGCCACCCTTCCATCGGTGATCGACCGGCGTGGCTACGTGCTGATCGTCTCGTCGCTGGCCGCCTACGCCGCCGCCCCGGGTATGGCGCCCTACGACGCTTCCAAAGCCGCGGTCGAGCACTTCGCCAACGCGCTGCGGCTGGAGGTGGCGCATCTCGGCGTCGACGTCGGATCGGCCCACATGTCGTGGATCGACACGGCGATGGTGCAGGACAGCGAGGCCGACCTGGCCACGTTCGCCGAGATGATCGGCAAACTGCCGTATCCGCTCAACCGCACAACGTCGGTGCACAAGTGCGCGCGGGCCTTCGTCAAGGGCATCGAGCGGCGCAAGCGCCGCATCAACTGCCCACGCTGGGTTGCAGCGGTCCGTTGGCTGCGGCCGCTGCTGTCGACTCCGGTGGGCGAGGCGCCGGTGCGGCGGTTCGTGCCGGATCTGCTGCCGCGGATGGACGCCGAAGTGGCCGCGCTGGGCCGTTCCACCAGCGCCCACACCGAAGCACTCGAGCAGCGCTAGAACCCTTGCGCGAGTGTGGATTTGAGGCACGCTATGCCGCCGGCAGGCGTGTCAAAAGTCCACGTTCGCCGCAGAATCAGCGCCCGAAGCCGGGGCGGCGACGCCGCAGGTAGCGCTCGAACTCGGCGGCCAGCGCATCGCCGTCGATCTTGCCCAGCGCCTCATGCATGTCGACTTCGGCATCGCCGCGCTGCTCGAGCGAGGCAACGTACTCGGCGATCTCCTCGTCCTCGGCGGTCATCTCGCTGACCGCCTGCTCCCACTCCTCGGCTTGGGCCGGCAGGTCGGCCAGCGGCACCTCGATGTCGAGCACGTCTTCGACGCGGCGCAGCAGCGCGACCGTGGCCTTGGGGTTCGGTGGCTGAGACACATAGTGCGGCACCGCCGCCCAAAAGGTGACCGCCGGAATTCCGGCCGCCACGCAGGCGTCCTGGAACACTCCGGCGATGCCGGTGGGGCCCTCGTAGCGGGTTTCCTCCAAGCCGAAGCGCCGAGCCGACTCCGGCGAGTAAGCCGCCCCCGACACCGGCACCGGCCGAGTGTGCGGCGTGTCGGCCAGCAGCGCCCCGAGGATCACCACGGTCTCGACGTTGAGCTTGTCGGCGATAGCCAGCAACTCGGCGCAAAACGTGCGCCAGCGCATATTCGGCTCCACCCCATGCATCAGCACGATGTCGCGGTCGCTGCCCGGCGGGCGGCAATGCGTGATCCGCATCGCCGGCCACACCAGCTCGCGGGTGACGCCGTCGACTTGGCGGATCACAGGCCGATTCACCTGGTAGTCGTAGTAGGCCTCGTCGTCGATCTCGACGATCGGCTCGGCCTCCCAGATGGCGTCCAAGTGCTCCACGGCGTCGCTGGCGGCGTCGCCGGCGTCGTTCCAGCCCTCGAAAGCCGCCACCACGACGGTGTTGTGCAGTTCGGGCAGCGCGGCCCTGGCATCGGGCGGGGTCACAGGATCAGCGTACGGCGTTGCACAGCCTGTTCGCGCTGTGACGAACAGAGCATTTGGATAGGCCAGCTATGCTTGCCGGGGTGACTTTCTCGAACGATCACGCCTACGACACCGACCTGCTCGACACCTTGGCGCAACGCGTCATGGTGGGCGACGGTGCCATGGGCACCCAGTTGCAGGCAGCGGACCTGACGCTTGATGATTTCCGCGGCCTGGAGGGCTGCAACGAGATCCTCAACGAGACCCGGCCCGATGTGATCGAACGGATTCACCGCGCTTATTTCGAGGCCGGCGCCGATGCGGTAGAGACCAACACCTTCGGCTGCAACCTACCCAACCTCGGCGACTACGACATCGCCGACAAGATCCGCGACCTCGCGCACCGGGGCACCGCGATCGCGCGCGGGGTGGCCGATGAGCTTTCCACGCCGGAGCGCAAACGCTACGTGCTGGGGTCGATGGGGCCGGGCACCAAGCTGCCCACCCTCGGCCACACCGAATACGCGCTGATCCGCGACGCCTACACCGAGGCCGCACTGGGCATGCTGGAGGCCGGCGCGGACGCCATCCTCGTGGAGACTTGCCAGGACCTGCTGCAACTGAAGGCGGCGGTGCTGGGCTCACGGCGGGCGATGAATCAGGCCGGGCGGCACATCCCGGTGATCACCCACGTCACCGTGGAGACCACCGGCACCATGCTGCTGGGCAGCGAGATCGGTGCCGCGCTGACCGCAATTGAGCCGCTCGGTGTCGACATGGTCGGACTGAACTGTGCCACCGGGCCGGCCGAAATGAGCGAGCACCTGCGCTACCTGTCGCGCCACGCCCGCATCCCGGTGTCGGTGATGCCCAACGCGGGCTTGCCGGTGCTGGGCGCCAACGGCGCCGAATACCCGCTGCAGCCCGACGAGCTGGCCGAGGCACTGGCCGGTTTCATCGCCGAGTTCGGCCTCTCGCTGGTCGGCGGCTGCTGCGGCACCACGCCCGAGCACATCAGCAAGGTCGCCGAGGCCGTGCGCACCGTGACGCCCGGGCAGCGGCAGATCGCCTACGAGCCGGCGGTGTCGTCGCTGTACACCTCGGTCCCGTTCAAGCAAGAGGCGTCGGTGCTGGTGATCGGTGAGCGGACAAACGCTAATGGCTCCAAGGCATTCCGCGAGGCGATGATCGCCGAGGACTACCAGAAGTGTCTGGACATCGCGAAAGACCAGACCCGTGACGGCGCACACGTTTTGGATCTGTGCGTGGACTACGTGGGCCGCGACGGGGCGGCCGATATGACCGCGCTGGCCAGTCGGCTGGCCACCGCGTCGACGCTGCCGATCATGCTGGACTCCACCGAAACCGCGGTGCTGCGAGCAGGTTTGGAGCACTTGGGTGGGCGCTGCGCGATCAACTCGGTCAACTACGAAGACGGCGACGGTCCTGAGTCTCGGTTTCACAAGACCATGGAACTGGTCGCCGAACACGGCGCGGCGGTGGTCGCGCTGACCATCGACGAAGAGGGCCAGGCCCGCACGGCCGACAAGAAAGTCGCTATCGCCGAACGGCTGATCGACGACATCACCCGCAATTGGGGTGTCGATGAATCCTCCATCCTCATCGACTGCCTGACCTTTACCATCGCCACCGGTCAGGAGGAGTCACGCAAAGACGGCATCCAGACCATCGAGGCGATCCGCCAACTGAAGAAACGCCACCCGAGCGTGCAAACCACGCTCGGGTTGTCCAACATCTCGTTCGGCCTCAATCCCGCTGCACGCCAAGTACTCAACTCGGTATTCCTACACGAATGCCAGGAGGCGGGGCTGGATTCGGCGATCGTGCACGCGTCGAAGATCCTGCCGATCAACCGGATTCCAGAAGACCAGCGCACGGTGGCGCTCGATCTGATCTACGACCGCCGCCGCGACGGCTATGACCCGCTGCAAGAGCTGATGGGGATGTTCGAGGGCGTGTCGGCGGCGTCGTCAAAGGAATCCCGCGCCGCCGAGCTAGCCAAGCTGCCGCTCTTCGAGCGGCTGGCCCAGCGCATCGTCGACGGCGAGCGCAACGGTCTGGAAGCCGATCTCGACGAGGCGATGACGCAAAAGCCGCCGCTGGCCATCATCAACGAGAACCTGCTGGCCGGCATGAAAACCGTTGGGGAGCTGTTCGGTTCGGGGCAGATGCAGCTGCCGTTCGTGTTGCAGTCGGCCGAGGTGATGAAAGCCGCCGTCGCGTATCTAGAACCCCACATGGAAAAGGCCGACGACGGCGGCAAGGGCCGCATCGTGCTGGCCACCGTCAAGGGCGATGTGCACGACATCGGCAAGAACCTCGTCGACATCATCTTGAGCAACAATGGCTACGAGGTGGTCAACCTCGGCATCAAGCAGCCGATCGGCAACATCCTCGAAGTCGCGGAAGACAAAAGCGCCGATGTTGTCGGCATGTCAGGTCTGCTGGTGAAATCCACCGTGGTGATGAAGGAAAACCTCGAGGAGATGAACACCCGAGGGGTTGCCGAGAAGTTCCCGGTTCTGCTTGGCGGCGCAGCGTTGACCCGCAGCTACGTCGAAAACGACCTCGCCGAAGTCTACGAGGGTGAAGTGCATTACGCCCGCGACGCGTTCGAGGGCCTGAAGTTGATGGACACCATCATGAGCGCCAAGCGCGGCGAGCTGCCCGACACCGAAAGCCCGGAGGCGATCGCTGCCCGGGAAAAGGAAGCCGAACGCAGGGCCCGCCACGAGCGCTCCAAACGCATTGCTGCACAACGCAAAGCCGCTGAGACACCAGTAGAAATACCCGAGCGCTCCGACGTCGCCGCCGATGTCGAGGTGCCGACGCCGCCGTTCTGGGGGTCGCGGATCGTCAAGGGCCTGGCGGTGGCCGACTACGCCGCGCTGCTTGATGAGCGCGCGCTGTTCCTGGGCCAGTGGGGTCTGCGCGGCGCCCGCGGCGGCAATGGCCCGTCGTATGCAGAGCTGGTGGAGACCGAAGGGCGGCCGCGGTTGCGTTACTGGCTGGACCGGCTGTCCACCGATGGGGTGCTGGCGCACGCCGCGGTGGTGTACGGCTACTTCCCGGCGGTCTCCGAGCGTGACGACGTGATCATCCTTGCCGAGCCGACACCTGATGCGCCGGAGCGGTTCCGCTTCACTTTCCCGCGCCAGCAGCGCGACCGGTTCCTCTGTGTCGCCGACTTCGTCCGGTCACGGGCCCTGGCCAGTGAACGTGGCCAAGTTGACGTGCTGCCCTTCCAGCTGGTGACGATGGGTGACCCGATCGCCGAGTTCGCCAACGAGCTGTTCGCGTCCAACTCCTACCGCGACTATCTGGAGGTGCACGGCATCGGCGTACAGCTCACCGAGGCGCTGGCCGAGTATTGGCACCGGCGGGTCCGCGAGGAGCTGCGCTTCTCCGGCGACCGGGCGATGTCCAGCGAGGACCCGGAATCCGTGGAGGACTACTTCAAGCTCGGCTATCGCGGCGCCCGGTTCTCGTTCGGCTACGGCGCCTGCCCTGACCTGGAGGACCGGGTCAAGACAATGGCGCTGCTGCAGCCGGAGCGCATCGGGGTGAGCCTGTCGGAGGAGATGCAGCTGCATCCCGAGCAGTCCACCGACGCGTTCATCCTGCATCACCCCGAGGCCAAGTACTTCAACGTCTGACGCCTATGGCTTACTCAGCGCCGGTGCGGACCGCCGTCCGGTTCGCGTCGATAGCCGCGCTCGGCGGGCTGTTCTTCGGCTACGACGTCTCGGTGACCAACGGAGCGGTGGCTGCGCTGCAAGACCAATTCCGGGTCGGCAACGCGCTGTTGGGTTTGGCAGCCGGCGCCGGGCCGCTGGCGGCTGCGGCAGGAGCGATCACCGCGGGCCGGATCGCCGACCGGATGGGCCGGCGGTCCATGATGAAGCTTGCGGCCGCGCTTTATCTGGTGTGCGGGCTCGGCACCGGGCTGGCCGGCAACATCTGGATCTTCGTCGTGTGCCACGCGGTGGGCGGCTTCGGTATCGGTATCGCCTCTGTGGTGTCGCCGGCCTATATCGCCGAAATTTCGCCACCGCGTATCCGCGGTCGGCTCGGCTCGCTGCAGCAGCTCGCGATCGTGTGCGGCATCTTCCTGGCCCTGGCAGTGGCCTGGGTGCCGTTTCACATCGCGGGCGGTTCCCGCGCAGAGTTATGGCTGGGGTTGGCCGCCTGGCGCTGGACCTTCCTGGCAGAGACCATCCCGGCGATCCTCTATGGTGCGCTGGTTTTCAGGGTTCCGGAATCCCCGCGCTATCTGGTTGCGGCACAACAAATTCCAGAAGCACGCCGAGTGCTTTCCCTGGTGCTCGACGACAGTGAAGTCGACCTCACGGTCAATCGCATCCACGAGACGTTGAGACGAGACCATCGACCGTCGTGGCGTGATTTGCGCAAGCCGTCCGGCGGCTTGTACCGGGTCGTGTGGGTGGGCCTCGGGGTGGCGGTGTTTCAGCAGCTGGTCGGGATCACCGTGATCTTCTACTACGGCAGCGTGCTGTGGCAGGCGGTGGGTTTCGGGGAGAATGCATCGTTCGGCATCGCCGTGGCCACCTCGGTCGTCAACGTGGTGATCACATTGATCGCTATGACGCTGATCGACAAGGTCGGCCGCAAGCCGCTGCTGTTGACCGGCTCGGCGGGCATGGCGTTGATGTTGGCGACGTTGTCCGCCGTCTTCGCCCACGTCCCGTTCGCCGGTGGCAAGCCGCACCTCACCGAAGCTTCCGGTGTGGTCGCGCTGATCGCCGCGAACCTCTTCGTCGTCGCGTTTGCAGTGTCGTGGGGACCGGGGCTGTGGGTGCTGTTGGGCGAGATGTTTCCGAACCGCATCCGTGCCGCGGCCGTCGGATTGGCATCCGCCTGCCAGTGGCTGACCAACTTTGCGGTCGCGTTCACCTTTCCGGCGCTGCGTGAGGCGCTCGGCTTGGCGTACGGCTTTTACGCACTGTGCGCCGCGTTGTCGTTTGTGTTCGTGTGGCGACATGTCCGGGAGACCAAGGGCGTCTCCCTGGAAGACATGCATGCCGAGATGTTGCACGAGTGAACGTTTTCGTGTTCGAGCGGGCGTGTCTGTACACAGCCACGTGGTCAACCCGGCATTTGTGCCTGCTCGCCGCTGAAGCGGACCATACCTCAAAACTGCCGTGACTTTGCTGGCCGGCACGTGAAACAATCGCTGGCCGTGAAGACTTTCGAGGATCTGTTCGCCGAACTCGGCGAGCGTGCCCGCGACCGACCGGCCGGCAGCGCCACCGTTGCCGCGTTGGACGGGGGAGTCCATGAGCTCGGCAAGAAGATCCTCGAAGAAGCCGGCGAAGTGTGGCTGGCCGCCGAATACGAGCCCGACGACGCGTTGGCCGAAGAGATCAGCCAGTTGCTCTACTGGACACAAGTGCTGATGATCTCGCGTGGACTCAGCCTCGACGACGTGTACCGGAAGCTCTAGATGCTGCGCGTCGCGGTGCCCAACAAGGGTGCGCTCAGCGAGCCGGCGAGCGAAATCTTGTCGGAAGCCGGCTACCGTCGCCGCACCGACCCCAAGGATCTGACCGTGCTGGATCCGGTCAACAATGTCGAGTTCTTTTTTCTGCGGCCCAAAGACATTGCCGTCTACGTCGGATCCGGTGATCTCGACTTCGGGATCACTGGTCTGGATCTGGTGCGTGAGTCCAACGCGCCGGTGCGCGAACGGTTGGCGCTGGGTTTCGGGTCCTCCAGCTTCCGATATGCGGCGCCGGCGGGTCGTGAATGGACCACCGCCGATTTGACCGGCGTCCGAATCGCCACCGCCTATCCGAATCTGGTACGAAAAGATCTGGCCGCCAAGGGAATCGAAGCGACCGTGATCCGGCTCGACGGCGCTGTGGAGATTTCGGTGCAGCTGGGAGTCGCCGATGCCATCGCCGACGTGGTGGGGTCCGGTCGCACGCTTGGGCTGCACGATTTGGTGGCCTTTGGTGAACCGCTGTGTGATTCCGAGGCGGTGCTCATCGAACGAGCCGATCCCGGTCAATCGGACCCTGCCCACGCTGCGGCCCGCGACCAGATGGTGGCCCGCGTACAGGGCGTGGTGTTCGGCCAGCAGTATCTGATGCTCGATTACGACTGTCCGCGTTCGGCGCTTGACCAAGCCACCTCGATCACACCGGGGTTGGAGTCACCGACCATCGCGCCGCTGGCCGACCCTGACTGGGTAGCGGTCCGTGCACTGGTACCGCGGCGCGACGTCAACGCGATCATGGACGAGCTCGCCGCTATCGGAGCAAAGGCGATCCTGGCGTCCGACGTCCGTTTCTGCCGATTCTGATCACGTCGCGGTATCCGCGCCGCGGCTGTGTTAGCGTGCCGGACTGTCCCCGTGCCAGGAGGATCGCCGTGACGCACTCCCTTGTGCTGCTCTTCGCATTGTTGATCGGCGTCGTCGCCGGATTACGTGCCTTGACAGCTCCCGCGGTGGTTGCGTGGGCCGCGCTGCTCGACTGGATCAACCTCGGGGGGACGTGGGCGTCGTGGGTGGCTCACCCGGTGACGGTCGCCATCCTCACCGTCCTTGTGGTTATCGAACTGGTCACCGACAAACTGCCGATGACCCCGAGCCGCACCGCCGCCGCCTCGTTCATCGCGCGAATCCTGTTGGGCGCGTTCGCTGGCGCTGTTATCGGCACCGCGTGGGGTTACACCTGGAGCGGGCTCGGCTCGGGTGCCGTTGGCGCGGTGCTCGGCACGCTCGGCGGCTATGAGGCACGTATCCGACTGGTCGGCGCCACCGGCGGCCACGACCGCTCAGTGGCGCTGCTGGAAGATACGGTCGCGGTCCTGGGCGGGCTTGCCGTTGCGGCGATGCCTGCGGTTCTCTAGCAAAGCCTTTCAGCGGCGTCGCTGGCACCAACCCCCGTCGGCTCCGTGCGCTGGCCAGCGGGCCACCCTGGGTAGGGCGGCGGCGTCCCCCCGAAAGCCGGGCAGTGTTGCTGGTGCGGGCACCAATCGCAGAGCCGCGACGGCCTGGATCGGAAATCCCCAGTAGCACCGGCGGATTGGATGGCCCGCCAGATCGCCATCAGCGTCTTCTCGAAGCGCAGCAGCTCCTCGTGGTCGGGGGAATAGTCGAGTAGCTCACCGTCGGCCAAGTAGATGAGCCGCAACCGGGTCGGAAGCACACCGCGCGAACGCAGCAGTGCCACCGCATAGAACTTCATCTGAAACAAAGCCTTGAACTCCGCCAGTGCACGCGCCGCCGGCGGCGCCTTGCCAGTCTTGTAGTCGACCACCCGCAACTCACCGGTCGGCGCGACGTCGATGCGGTCGATAAAGCCGCGCAGCAGCGTGCCATCGGCCAGCTCGACCTCGACGCGCTGCTCGCAGCTTTGCGGGTCGAATCGGGTCGGGTCTTCCAACCGGTAATAGCCGGACAACAACGCGCGGGCCTCGTCGAGAAATTCGGCCTGCTGTGCAAGGTCAAGGGCGCGGGCTAACGCCGGCTCCTCGGCCATCATCTGCTCCCAGGCCGGTGCCACCAGCGCCAGCGCGGTGTCACGGTCACGCTGCACCGGCGGCAAGGCGTAGAGCTGTTCCAGTGCGGCATGGACCACCGATCCCCGCAACTGGGCCGTCGACGGCGGCTCAGGCAGCCGGTCGATCGCGCGGAACCGATACAGCAGAGGGCACTGCTTGAAGTCGGCCGCCCGTGACGGTGACAACGCCGGCCGCAGGGCCTCCGTGGGAGCAGGAGGCGCGCCGGCGCACGTCGATGTCATGGCCTGATGCAATCACAAGGCTCCGACAAAAACCCGCTACCACACCGATGTCTGTGTCTAAACGGATGAGGCAGACGTGCGGAGCCCACTCGTGCGATCGACACACCTCGTCGTCCGTCGGCAACAAGTTTCCTGACCGCGCAAACAGGGAAAGTTGCATCCGTGGACGGCGAGGCCGCGCTATGCCAGCCACAGGCAATTGATTGACCTCACAAAGGATCGTCAACCGATGAGTCAGGCCAGGCACGGGCGTGATGTCGAATGCACCCATCACGGTCCCATGACCGTTAGCCCGGCCGGCGCCTTGCACGGTCGGCACGACTCGCGCTATCCGCCGCGCCACCACCACGGCGTCCACCGGCAGGCCCGTCGGGATGGCCCTGTGACCAACCCACGTATCCGCGCAGTAACGGCTATGGCAGCACTGGCAGTGATCTCAGCTGGCATCGGGGCGGGCGGCGACAGCGGTTAACCGGTTGCGGTTCGACGACGCCAGCACACCGGCCGCCAGTCAGGCGCCGGCGGGCGCGGCGGTGGCGCAAGTGGAGCAGGTGGCAGCCAAAGTGGTGCCGGCCGTGGTGAAGTTGCAAACCCATGCGGGTGCTGAATCCACTACTGGTTCAGGCATTGGTTGAATCCGGACGGGCTGATTCTGACCAACGACCACGTGGTGTCGGTGCCCGCTGCCGACCCCAGCGGCGCCCAGACACGAACCGTCACGGCCCAGAAACCAAACCGTCGCGACACCCGCTGACGGCCGCGTCGCGCCCGTCAGTGTGGTTGCCACCGATCCGGCCAGTGACCTTGCAGTCGTTCGAGCACACGGTGTCTCGGGGCTCACCCCGATCACCTTCGGCTCGTCGGCGCAGCTTCACGTCGGCCAAACCGTGGTGGCGGTGGGATCGCCTCTGGGATCGACCGGCACAGTGAGCACCGGGATCGTCAGCGCGCTGCACCGCCCGCGTGCCGAGCGGCAGTGGCGGCAGCGACCGGCATCGTCGTGCCCGACGCTATCCAAACCGACGCCGCCATGAACCCGGGAAGCTCCGGCGGTGCCCTGATCGACATGAACGGCGCGCTCGTCGGGGTCAACTGTGCGATCGCGGTGGTCGGCGATGACAGCGGCCAGGGCCGAATCGGTTCCACCGGTTTGGGTTTCGCCATCCCGGCCGATCCCGCCAAGCGCGTTGCGGATTCGCTCATCGCCGGCGGCACCGCCCCGCGGGCCAAAGGAATTGGTGCCCAAGCGAATCCACACAACCCTCGACGCTTACCGTCAAGCATCCTTGGATTGCCCGGAACCGAGGCGCTCGCCGACTCACCGGCCCGGGGACAAACCCCGCGCGCCGGATATGGCGCGTGTGCTGGCACGCTAGAGCACTGTGTCCGCAACCGGCCCGTTCGCTGTGGGCGACCGCGTCCAGCTCACCGACACCAAGGGTCGCCACTACACGATGCTGCTCACCGCGGGCGCCGAGTTCCACACCCACCGCGGCGCGATTGCGCACGACGCAGTGATCGGCCTGCCCGAGGGCAGCGTGGTGAAATCCAGCAACGGCGACGACTTTTTGGCGCTGCGCCCGCTGCTCGTGGACTACGTGATGTCGATGCCTCGCGGTGCCCAGGTGGTCTATCCCAAAGATGCCGCGCAGATCGTGCATGAGGGCGACATCTTCCCCGGTGCCCGGGTATTGGAAGCCGGCGCGGGATCCGGCGCGCTGACCTGCTCACTGTTGCGGGCGGTCGGGCCGCACGGACAAGTGATCTCCTACGAGGTGCGGGCCGACCACGCCGAGCATGCCCGCCGCAATGTCGAGGCGTTCTACGGGCGCCGACCGGACAACTGGCAGCTGGTCATCTCCGACCTCGCGGACTGCGATTTAGCCACCGGCGCCGTGGACCGGGTGGTGCTGGACATGCTCGCACCGTGGGACGTACTGGATGCGGTGTCGCAAGTGGTGGTCCCCGGTGGTGTGCTGATGATCTACGTGGCCACCGTCACCCAGCTGTCGAAGACGGTGGAGACCCTGCGGCAACAGCAGTGCTGGACCGAACCGCGAGCATGGGAGACGCTGCAACGGGGGTGGAACGTCGTCGGGCTGGCGGTTCGCCCGGAGCACACCATGCGCGGCCACACCGCGTTCCTGGTATCCGCGCGCCGGCTTGCCCCCGGCACCATCACGCCCACCGTCCTCCGACGCAAGCGACAGCGGTAGACCGGTCGCGCTCAGTCGTCGTCACTGCGATGCAGGCCGCGCCGCACCGACAGCAACTCCAACTCTGGGTGTGCGGCCACCAGGCGTTCGGCGGCGTCGAGCACCGCGACGGCGTGGCCGCGGTCGCGCGACACCATGGCCACCCCGAGCCCGGCCCGCCGATACAGGTCGTGCGACCCCGTCTCGGCGGCTGACACGCTGAACTTGCGCTGCAGTTCGGCCACGAGCGGCCGAATCACTGAGCGCTTCTGCTTGAGGGAGCGCACGTCGCCGAGCAGGACGTCGAATTCGAGCCAGCCGATCCACATACGGGTCGCTTACGGCGTCGGCGTGGGCGGCGTACCCGTCTGCGAGTTGCCGAAACCCAGCAGCATGTCGGCGGTCTGATGCGACAACTGCCAGCCACCTTGGTAGGGCTTGAACTCCATCGGGAACGAGAACCCGGGAGCGTCCCGATTCGGTGAGGTCACATTGACGGTGGCCACCACATCGGCTGGATCTTTGTCCGACCAGGCGAGGTCTGTCGCGTTGAACGTCGCGGGCGCGTAGCCGCCGTCGACCAACGCGGTGGCGAACTTCTCCAGAGCCGCGGCGTTATCCGGTGTTGCGCTTTCAACCAGGTTGAGCTTCTGGGTGCCCGGCACTGCCGGGTCGGCCAGCCGGTACAACACGTCGGTGAGCGCCTCCGGTGGGGGCAGCGGCGGAGTCTGCGGAGTGGCCGCGGGACTCGACGCCGCCGGTGCCGACGCGACAGACAAGGACGCAGCAGACGACGACGGGGCGGAGCCGCGCTGGCTATGTGAGCACCCCGATAGCCCAAGTGCCGCCACAACGGTGGCCGCACTTAAGACGACGAGTAGCTGCCGGACCATCCATCCAGGAGCGGTCAGCCCGAGGCCTGCACGGCCTGCAGCAGCGACATCGCCGAACTACGGGACAGCTTCCAGCCGCCCTGGTTGACGAACGTGATGTTCTGGGTCGTCGGCGCAAGGTTCGGACCAGAGGCAGTGATATCCGCCGATGCGGCACCGGGACCCGCCGGCGCGATGTTGGCGACGGTGAACGACAGCGGAAGGGACCCGTTTTGAGCCGCTTTTTGCAGCTTCCGGTCGGCGATGCGGCCTTCGACCCCGCCGACGCCCCCTTCGACCAAATTGCTCTTGCTCGCAAACGGAACGTTGGGGTTCTGCAGGCCGTTGAGAACGCCGACCAGTTGGTCGGGCGTTGGCACGTCGGCTGCTGGGTCCAGCGGCAGCGGCGCGCCAAAGACGACCGGCTGCACATGAGGCGCCGACGGGGCTACGGATGCAATCGAGGTCACACCGGCGGCCGCTGCACCGATTGCAGCGACGGCCGCCAAGCCTGTGGCTAGGGATTTCACGCTTTCGGCTGTCCTTTCGATCGGCCTGATTCGGTGCGAAGGCTACCAGTGGGTACTTATCTGTTGAATTTTGATCCCCGCAAGAATCCCAAATCGCCGGTAGCTTTGAAGTATCCGCCGCGCCAACATCCGGCGCGCGAAAGGAGCTCAACATGGGTGACTCAGAGCGTGAAACGTTCGAACCCCCGCGTGAACGAGAGCTGTCCAGCGACGACGCCGCCGAATTAGAAGAATTGCGGCGGGAAGCGGCGCTGCTTCGTGAGCAACTCGACAACGCTGTGGGGTCGCAGGGACCTGTCCGCGGAGCCCGTGATGTGCACCAGCTCGAGGCGCGTATCGACTCCCTCGCCGCACGTAATTCCAAGCTGATGGAAACCCTGAAGGAAGCTCGCCAGCAGCTGCTGGCGCTGCGCGAGGAAGTCGACCGGTTGGGCCAGCCGCCAAGTGGTTACGGCGTGCTGCTGGGGACCCATGACGACAACACCGTCGACGTGTTCACCTCCGGCCGCAAAATGCGACTGACGTGCTCCCCGAACATTGACGTCACCTTCCTTAAGAAGGGCCAAACCGTTCGGTTGAATGAAGCCCTGACCGTCGTCGAAGCCGGCACATACGAATCGGTCGGCGAAATTTCCACCTTGCGCGAAATTCTCTCCGACGGTCACCGGGCCCTGGTTGTCGGCCACGCGGACGAGGAACGCATCGTTTGGCTTGCCGAGCCGCTGGTCGCCGAGGACCTGCCTGATGGGGTTCCCGACGCGCTCAACGACGACACGAGGCCACGCAAGTTGCGTCCCGGCGACTCGCTACTGGTCGACACCAAAGCCGGCTATGCGTTCGAGCGCATTCCGAAGGCAGAGGTCGAAGACCTGGTGCTGGAGGAGGTGCCCGACGTCAGCTACGACGACATCGGTGGCCTGTCCCGCCAGATCGAGCAGATCCGCGACGCAGTCGAGCTGCCGTTCCTGCACAAGGAGCTCTACAGGGAGTACGCGCTGCGCCCACCCAAGGGTGTGCTGCTCTACGGACCGCCGGGCTGTGGCAAGACGCTGATTGCCAAGGCGGTGGCCAACTCGCTGGCCAAGAAGATGGCCGAGGTTCGCGGCGACGATGCGAAGGAGGCCAAGTCGTACTTCCTAAACATCAAAGGCCCAGAGTTGTTGAACAAGTTCGTCGGCGAGACCGAGCGCCACATCCGGTTGATCTTCCAGCGGGCCCGCGAGAAGGCCTCGGAAGGAACCCCGGTGATCGTGTTCTTCGACGAGATGGACTCGATCTTCCGCACCCGCGGCACCGGTGTTTCCTCCGACGTGGAGACGACGGTGGTCCCGCAGCTGCTGTCCGAGATCGACGGGGTGGAGGGACTTGAGAACGTCATCGTGATCGGCGCCTCCAACCGCGAGGACATGATCGATCCCGCGATCCTGCGGCCGGGCCGTCTCGACGTCAAGATCAAGATCGAGCGCCCAGACGCTGAGGCGGCGCAGGACATCTTCTCCAAGTACCTCACCGAGGAACTGCCGCTGCACGCCGACGACCTCGCCGAGTTCGGCGGCGACCGCTCCGCCTGCATCAAGGCGATGATCGAGAAGGTCGTCGAGCGGATGTACGCCGAGATCGACGAGAACCGGTTCCTGGAGGTCACCTACGCCAACGGTGACAAGGAAGTCATGTACTTCAAGGACTTCAACTCGGGGGCGATGATCCAAAACGTCGTCGACCGCGCGAAGAAAAACGCGATCAAGTCGGTGCTCGAGACCGGTCAGCCGGGCTTGCGTATCCAGCACCTGCTGGATTCGATCGTCGACGAGTTCGCCGAGAACGAGGACCTGCCCAACACCACCAACCCCGACGACTGGGCGCGGATCTCGGGCAAGAAGGGCGAGCGGATCGTCTACATCCGCACCCTGGTCACCGGCAAGAGCTCCAGCGCGTCGCGGGCCATCGACACCGAGTCCAACCTGGGCCAGTACCTGTAAGCGCCGGTCTGGTATCGAGGCTGCGCTGACGGCATCGATCCTGCGCTCACGGCGTCGACAACGTCCCGGGCGTGACTGTGGGTGCAGTCTCGGCGCAGTGGACGCAGACTCGACGCTGCGCTGCTGCTCCCCGCCCGCTTCGCGGGCCGCATCGGCGCCGTCGCCTAGGCTTTAGCCATGCAAAGGATTATCGGGACGGAGGTCGAGTACGGCATCTCGTCGCCGTCGGACCCGACCGCGAACCCGATCCTCACCTCGACGCAGGCGGTACTGGCGTATGCGGCGGCCGCCGGCATTCAACGCGCCAAGCGGACCCGCTGGGACTACGAGGTGGAATCGCCGCTGCGTGACGCCCGCGGGTTCGACCTGAGCCGCTCAGCCGGCCCGCCGCCGGTGGTCGACGCCGACGAGGTCGGCGCCGCCAACATGATCTTGACCAACGGGGCGCGGCTGTACGTCGACCACGCTCACCCCGAATACTCCGCGCCCGAATGCACCGACCCGCTGGACGCCGTTATCTGGGACAAGGCAGGGGAGCGGGTGATGGAGGCGGCCGCCCGCCACGTCGCCAGCGTGCCCGGGGCGATAAAGCTGCAGCTGTACAAAAACAATGTCGACGGCAAGGGCGCCTCGTACGGGTCACACGAGAACTACCTGATGAGCCGCCAGACCCCGTTCTCGGCCGTCATCGTGGGCCTGACTCCGTTTCTGGTGTCCCGACAGGTGATCACCGGCCAAGGCCGGGTCGGCATCGGCGCCGCCGGCGACGAACCCGGTTTTCAGCTCGCGCAGCGCGCCGACTACATCGAGGTCGAGGTAGGCCTGGAAACCACACTCAAACGCGGCATTATCAACACCCGCGACGAGCCGCACGCCGACGCCGACCGGTACCGCCGGCTGCACGTCATCATCGGCGACGCCAACCTCGCCGAGACGTCGACGTATCTGAAACTCGGTACCACGGCGCTGGTGCTCGACCTGATCGAAGAGGGCATCGACCTCAGCGATTTGGCGCTGGCGCGCCCGGTGCACGCCGTGCACACCATCAGCCGTGACCCGTCGCTGCGGGCCACGTTGGCGCTGGCCGACGGCCGGGAACTGACTGGGCTTGCGCTGCAACGCGTGTATCTGGATCGGGTGGCCAAGCTGGTCGATTCGCGCGACCCCGATCCGCGCGCCAACGACATCGTCGAGACCTGGGCCCACGTGCTCGACCTGCTCGAACGCGATCCGATGGAGTGCGCCGAGCTGCTGGACTGGCCGGCCAAGCTGCGGCTCCTCGAAGGGTTCCGCCAGCGGGAGAACCTGAGCTGGTCGGCGCCGCGGCTGCACCTGGTCGACCTGCAATACTCCGACGTCCGGCTGGACAAGGGCCTCTACAACCGGCTGGTCGCCCGCGGCTCAATGCGGCGTCTGGTCACCGAACAACAGGTGCTGGGCGCGGTGGACAACCCGCCCACCGACACCCGGGCCTACTTCCGCGGCGAGTGCCTGCGCCGCTTCGGCGCCGACATCGCCGCCGCCAGCTGGGACTCGGTGATCTTCGATCTAGGTGGTGACTCGCTGGTGCGGATCCCGACATTGGAGCCGCTGCGGGGCAGCAAGGCGCACGTCGGGGCGTTGCTGGACTCTGTCAATAGTGCGGTCGAACTGGTGGAACAACTGACCACCTGAGCGTCGTTACCCGGGGAAAGGTCGGTGCGGACCGGTAGGGTAGAGGAACCGGCGCCGGCGTGATGCGGCGCCGATGACGAAGCAGGAGGCAGCGATGGCTCAAGAGCAGACCAAGCGTGGCGGTGGCGGCGGCGATGACGACGACCTCACCGGCAGCAACGCCGCGGGCCAGGAGCGTCGCGAAAAGCTGACCGAGGAAACCGACGATCTGCTCGACGAGATCGACGACGTTCTGGAGGAGAACGCCGAGGACTTCGTGCGCGCGTACGTCCAAAAGGGCGGACAGTGACCTGGCCGTTCCGCGATCGCCTGGTCACTAATTCAGCACTACCCGGAGTCCCCGCTAGCACTGTAGATCTGTCCTCGTTCGCCGACTTCCTGCGCCGCCGGGCGCCGGAGCTGCTGCCGGTGTCCGCCGGCGGCGCCGAGCCGGTCGGGGCCGGTGGGCCCAGTCATCAGCTGCCGCATGGGACAACGATCGTCGCGCTGAAATACCCCGGCGGTGTCGTCATGGCCGGCGACCGGCGGTCCACCCAGGGCAACATGATCGCCGGACGCGACATCAAGAAGGTCTACATCACCGACGACTACACCGCGACCGGCATCGCCGGCACCGCCGCCATCGCGGTCGAATTCGCCCGGCTCTACGCCGTCGAGCTCGAGCACTACGAAAAGCTCGAGGGCGTGCCGCTGACATTCGCCGGTAAAGTCAACCGGCTGGCGATCATGGTCCGCGGCAACCTCGGGGCCGCCATGCAGGGGCTGGTCGCGCTGCCGCTGTTGGCTGGCTTGGACATCGACGATCCTGATCCGCAGAAAGCGGGCCGCATCGTCTCGTTCGACGCCGCAGGAGGCTGGAACATCGAAGAAGAGGGCTACCAAGCGGTGGGCTCGGGATCAATCTTCGCCAAGTCGTCGATGAAAAAGCTCTACTCGCAGGTCACCGACGCCGATTCGGCGCTGCGGGTGGCCGTGGAGGCGCTCTACGACGCCGCAGACGACGACTCCGCCACCGGCGGACCGGACCTGGTTCGCGGCATCTTCCCCACGGCAGTCAGCATCGGACCAGAAGGCGCCGTCGACGTGCCTGACCAGCGCATCGCCGAGCTGGCCCGCGAGGTCATCGAAAGCCGTTCGCGCGCTGACACTTTCGGCCCGGACGCGCAAGCGGGTGAGAAGTGAGCTTCCCGTATTTCATTTCGCCCGAGCAGGCGATGCGCGAGCGCAGCGAGCTCGCGCGCAAGGGCATCGCGCGTGGCCGCAGCGTGGTCGCGTTGGCCTACGCCGGCGGAGTGTTGTTCGTCGCCGAAAATCCGTCGCGCTCGCTGCAGAAGATCAGCGAGCTCTACGACCGGGTCGGCTTAGCGGCGGCCGGCAAGTTGAACGAATTGGGCAACCTGCGCCGCGGTGGCATCCAGTTCGCCGACACCCGCGGCTATGCCTATGACCGCCGCGACGTCACCGGCCGGCAGCTGGCCAACGTCTACGCGCAGACCCTGGGCACCATCTTCACCGAACAGGCCAAGCCCTACGAGGTCGAGCTGTGCGTGGCCGAGGTAGCGCACTACGGCGAATCCAGACCCCCTGAGCTGTACCGGATCACCTACGACGGGTCAATCAACGACGAGCCGCATTACGTCGTCATGGGGGGCACCACCGAGCCGATCGCCAACGCGCTCAAGGAGTCCTACACCGAAAACGCGGACTTGGCCGACGCGGTGCGGATCGCCGTCGAGGCGCTGCGGGCGGGCAGCGGCAATGGCTCCGGCGACCAGCCGGCCCTGGGTGTGTCGAGCCTGGAAGTCGCGATTCTCGACCAGAACCGGCCGCGGCGGGCGTTTCGGCGGATCACCGGCGCGGCACTAGAAGCGCTGTTGCCCAAACCCTCCGGCTCGGGTAAGGGCAAGTCGTCGAAATAGGCCACCGATTGAACGTCGCGCATTTGGCGTGACGCGCGTTCGGCGGGTCGCGTAGCTTGGCCCACAGGACAGGATTGCAAGCTGCGGAGGTCGCCTGATGAGCGCGCTGCATATCCCGGTGATCGACTCCTTCGCGGGGCAATACCTGTTCTTGTCGAACTTCGCACCCGCGCCCACGCCCCATCGGGGTTGGCTGTATCCGACCAGCGAACATGCCTTCGCCGCCGCGAAGACACGTGACCCGGGCGCGGTGGCGGCCATCCGCGACGCCGATGATCCGGCACGGGCTAAGCAGATCGGGCGTGCCGCGCCGCTGGTTGAGGGCTGGGAAGCCGGTGGCAAATTCGCGGCGATGGAAGAGGTGGTCAGCGCCAAGTTCGATAACAATCCGGATCTGGCTCGCCGGCTACGGGACACCTACGGCGTGCTGCTGGTGGAAGGAAATACGTGGCATGACCAGGTTTGGGGCTCGTGCCGGTGTGACGAGCACTGCGACATCCCCGGCGGAAACGCGCTCGGCGTCATCCTGATGGCCGTGCGGTTACGGCTGGCCGCGCGGCTGCGATGACCGGTTCGCCCCAGACGCGGGAGCTGAACAACACCAACGGCTTTAGCGGCATCGCAGACAGTGTTGCCGAACGCGCAAATCGGTGCTACCTTGCGGAAGCACCTCGTTAGGCGAGGCTCCTGGACGAACATAGGCCACTGATCTGACGACGTCGAGAGACGCCCAAGATCAGGACAGATCTCCCCGGCTTAAGGGGTGGTCCCAAGTGGCTTTCCCGGATGTGCGGGCATACGTCGGCCAGTGCCAAAGCTCAACGTGTGAGGGCAATGTCGCCGCTCGACCGCATCTGCGGTGCCCCTCTGTGTGCATGTTTTGACCGACATCGAGTACGGAAGACAGGTGTTCCCATGACCAGCACGATCGACATCCACGTCGTCGGTTCAGCAGATGGGCTGCGCCTGACTCCGTATGAGGCTATGCAGCAGGATCTGCTGTACCTCCGCGGCGAGCTGGAGCGCGCCGGTATTCCGTTCTTGCTCATCCGCGGTGCGGACGGCCGCCCCGCGCTCGTCGTCGACATTGCCCTGCGCGGCCGGGTGGCCGACGCCCTGATGGCGGCCTGCCTGGACGCGCCGCTGCGCGCCAAGGTTCTCGACGGAACTGGTCGCCGCTCTGTGTATCTCGGCGACGGGCTGCTGTCGGTGGCACCGGACCCGCGGCTGCTGCGGATATTCCGTCGGCGCGAATGTCCGCGCTCCGGCATGCGTTACGGCGCTTCGGCCGGCGTGGAGCTGCAGTTCTGGGTGTTCGACGGGCAGCAGGCAATATGCCCGATCGAAAACTCGCTGACCCGCAAGACCTTGGCGCTCAACGAGGTTGAATACACCACGGTTGAACTGCACGGTCGGACATGGCCGACGATCGCTGGAATGTTCACCCCGCACGCCGGGGACATCACCTTCGACATCGACATGGTGTTCTCCTGGGTGGACGGCAACGACCCGGAGTTCCGGGCGCGCCGGGCAGCGGCGATGGCGAATCACCTTGTCGGGGAAGGCGACGACGCCGACGCGCGGATCCGCCACATCGACGAGCTCAAGTACGCCCTGCGGTCGGTGCACGCCTTCGCGCCGTGGGTGCGTCGCATCTTCATCGCGACCGACTCGCCGGTGCCGCAGTGGCTGGCCCCGCACCCGAAGATCACGATCGTGCGTGCCGCGGAGCACTTCACCGACCTTTCTGCGCTGCCGGTGTACAACAGCCACGCGGTCGAGACCCAACTGCACCACATCCCTGGACTGGCCGAACATTTCCTGTACTCCAACGACGACATGTTCTTCGGGCGGCCGCTGTCGCCGGCGATGTTCTTTTCCCCCGGCGGGGTCACCAAGTTCATCGAAGCAGGCACCCGAATCGGGCTGGGCGCCAACCACCCCGAGCGCAGCGGCTTCGAGAACGCCGCACGGGTCAACCGGCAACTGCTGTGGGAGAAGTTCGGAAAGATCATCACCCGCCACCTGGAGCACACCGCTGCCCCGTTGCGCAAGAGTGTACTGGTCGAGCTCGAGCGCGAGTTCCGGCAAGACTTCGCCCGCACCCAGGCGAGCCGCTTCCGGTCCAGCACCGACATCTCGGTGACCAACTCGCTGTACCACTACTACGCGTTGATGACCGGGCGCGCGGTACAAAACGAGGCGGCGAAGGTGCTCTACGTGGACACCACCCTGCGCTCGGGGCTGGCGAAACTGCCGAAGCTGCTGAAGAAGCGCAAGTTCGACTTCTTCTGCCTCAATGACGGCAGCTTCCCCGAGGTGAGCGCCGAGGAGCGAGCCCGGGTGGTTGGCGAGTTCCTCGAAAGCTACTTCCCGGTGCCGGCACCGTGGGAACGAGTGGTTGCCGACGAGTGAGAGAACCGCGCGGGTCGGTGCGTTAGTCGCCGTCCGCTGGGAATCACCTGCGGTCCGCCAATTGTGGTGGGATGCGCGGTATTCGGGTCGCCGGCAGGATGCTCACCGCAGCGTCGCTAAGTTCACGCTGCACGGTTCCCGGCGGGACGAACCGCCCCACGGTGGGCCCGGAGGCCAGCGGAATGACGGTGTGCACTACCGTGTCTGGGTAGCAGTGCACCAGATTGAATGCCTGTGCGCCGTCGCGCCCACGGGTTCCCGGGGTCAACAGATCTTGCGTGTAACAGCTCGCCGATGCCACCGACACGGGGATGCCGGCGAAAGTGGCTGCGCTGGAGTAGTGCAGGTGCCCGGCCAGGATGCTGCGCACATCGGTGCCGCGTAGCACGGCGGCCAACGCTGCCTGGTCGCGCAGTTCCACCATGACGGCGAGGTCCTGCACGCAGGGGATCGGCGGGTGATGCATGGCGAGGATGGTGCCGAAGGGAGCGGGGTTGGCCAGCTGGTCGGCCAGCCACCGCAACTGCTCGGGCGCGATCTCCCCGTGGTGGTGGCCGGGAACCGAAGTGTCCAGCACGATCACGCGCAACCCGCCGATATCGTGCACCCGGTCCATCGGCGCCATCGTCGGGCTCTCACGCAACAGATGTTCGCGTAGCGCTGCTCGATTGTCGTGGTTGCCCATTACCCAAATGACCTGAGCACCAAGGCGACGCGCCAACGGCTCGACGAGTTCGCGCAGCTTGCGGTAAGCGTCCGGCTGGCCGCTGTCTGCCAGGTCGCCGGTGAAGATCAACGCGTCGGGACGAGTTTGGGAGGCTTCGAGCCGCTCCAGCAGCTCCGAGAATCGGGCGACGGCGTCGACATGTCCATACAGATCGTCGTCGCCGGCTACCAGGTGGGTGTCGCTGATGTGTGCAATGACGTGGTCCGGCCGCGGATGCTCCGCGGCCCTGGGTCTATCCACCGGACTACAAGCACCTCTCTGACGAGCAACTGGCACCGTCAACTCTACCGAAGCGGTACTGGAACGCTGGTAAAGCAGGCGTTGACGTCGAGCTTCGGCGACCACGACCGGCCGTCCTCGACGAGCCGGCGCATCAGTTCGGTGTCCGAGCTCGCTAGGGTTCGTCGCAGCTCATCGAGCTTGTCGGCCAACGCGGTGAAGCCGGCAGCGGGTGCGCGTAGCCGCGCGATCGGTCCGGTGCAGCCGGCATGCCTCACGCCGCACGTGAGCGCGCCAGCTCGCCGACATCATCCACTGCGGGGCTTCCACACCCTTTGCGCGTTTAACCAGTACGCTCGAATCGTGCAGCGGCGAATCATGGGCATCGAGACCGAATTCGGTGTTACCTGCACATTTCACGGCCACCGCCGTCTGTCACCGGACGAGGTGGCCCGGTACTTATTTCGTCGGGTGGTGTCCTGGGGTCGCAGCTCGAACGTGTTCCTGCGCAACGGCGCGCGGCTCTACCTCGACGTCGGTAGCCATCCCGAGTACGCCACGGCCGAGTGCGACAACCTGGTGCAGCTGGTCACCCACGACCGCGCCGGCGAACGGGTGCTGGAAGACCTGCTGATCGACGCCGAGCAGCGGCTGGCCGACGAGGGCATCGGCGGAGATATCTACCTGTTCAAGAACAACACCGACTCGGCCGGCAACTCCTACGGCTGCCACGAAAACTACCTGATTGTGCGGGCCGGCGAGTTTTCCCGAATCTCCGACGTGCTGCTGCCGTTCTTGGTGACCCGCCAGCTGATCTGTGGGGCCGGCAAGGTGCTGCAAACTCCCAAGGCCGCCACGTTTTGCCTGAGTCAGCGCGCCGAGCACATTTGGGAGGGCGTGTCGAGCGCAACGACCCGATCACGCCCCATTATCAATACCCGCGACGAGCCGCACGCCGACGCCGAGAAGTACCGGCGCCTGCATGTCATCGTCGGCGACTCCAACATGTGCGAGACCACCACCATGCTCAAGGTGGGCACGGCGGCGCTGGTGCTGGAAATGATCGAAGCCGGGGTGGCGTTCCGCGACTTCTCGCTGGATAACCCCATCCGGGCCATCCGGGAGGTCAGCCACGACGTCACCGGCCGCCGCCCGGTGCGGCTGGCCGGTGGCCGGCAGGCCAGCGCGCTGGACATCCAGCGGGAGTACTACGCGCGCGCCGTCGAACACTTGCAGACCCGGGAGCCCAACGCGCAGATCGAGCAGGTGGTCGACCTGTGGGGCCGCCAGCTCGACGCCGTCGAAAGCCAGGACTTCGCCAAGGTGGACACCGAGATCGACTGGGTGATCAAGCGCAAGCTGTTCCAGCGCTACCAGGACCGCTACAACATTGAGCTCTCCGACCCAAAGATCGCCCAACTCGACTTGGCCTACCACGACATCAAACGCGGCCGCGGGGTGTTCGACCTGCTGCAGCGCAAGGGTCTGGCGGCGCGGATCACCACCGACGAGGAAATCGAAGAGGCCGTCGACACGCCCCCGCAGACCACCCGCGCCCGGTTGCGCGGCGAGTTCATCAGCGCCGCCCAGGCCGCCGGACGCGACTTCACCGTCGACTGGGTGCACCTCAAACTCAACGACCAAGCCCAGCGCACCGTGTTGTGCAAAGACCCGTTCCGGTCGGTCGATGAACGGGTCAAGCGGCTGATCGCCAGCATGTAGCGGTTATCCCGGGCAATCTAGGCTAAGCCCCGTGGCGACCTCCAAAGTCGAACGGTTGACGAACCTCGTCATCGCCCTGCTGTCCACCCGCGGCTACATCACCGCCGAAAAGATCAGGTCGACCGTCGCCGGCTACTCCGACAGTCCCAGCGACGAGGCCTTCTCCCGCATGTTCGAGCGCGACAAAAGCGAGCTGCGCGACCTCGGGATCCCGCTGGAGACGGGCAGGGTGTCAGCGTTGGACCCTACCGAGGGCTATCGCATCAACCGCGACGCCTACGCGCTGCCGCCGGTGGATCTGACCCCGGACGAGGCGACCGCCGTAGCGGTGGCCACCCGACTGTGGGAGTCGCCCGAACTGATCACCGCAACCCAGGGCGCACTGCTGAAACTGCGGGCGGCCGGGGTGGACGTGCAGAGCGACTGCGAGGAGGGCCTGTGTGGAAGCCGCGAGGTCGCGGTCCTCGCGGGCGACCTCGATCACCGCGACAGGGTCCTGAGCGGCACCGAGCGCGCCGGCGG
>NZ_CAXUCH010000037.1:0-18852 GCF_964249325.1 uncultured Mycobacterium sp.
ATCGGGGCCGACAACGAACCAGCGCCGGCCAATCGGGCGGTCGCCGATAAGGCGCGGTGGCGTGGTGTCGAGCTGCAGCTGGAATTGACCACTTGCCAGGTGGAAACCACGACCGGTGTCCTCGCTTCCAGCGGTGAGCTTCGCGATGAACTGCTGCGGCTACGTCGCGTCGCCGCCGACGCGGCGGGCGCATGCGACGTGCGGCTGTTGGCGCTCGGGTTGCCGCCCTACATGTCGCAGGAGTTCCCGATGACCGACACGCCGCGTTATCGCCGGATCGGCGACAGGTACGGCATGCTGGCCCGAGAACAGGGCGTGTGCGGATGTCACGTTCATGTCGAGGTGCCCGACCGGGAATCGGCGGTCGAGGTGAGTAACCGGCTGCAACCCTGGCTGCCGCTCCTGCTGGCGCTGACCGCCAACTCGGCGGTGTACCACAACGCCGAGACCGGCTATGCCAGCTGGCGCAGCATCTTATGGGGCCGTTGGCCCGCCGCGGGACCCCCGCCGGTTTTTGACTCGGTTGATGACTACGACGACACGGTCCGCATGCTGATCGATACCGGCGCCGTACTCGACGACGGGATGGTCTATTGGGACGTTCGTCCATCGGCGAAATATCCGACGATCGAGGTGCGGGTCGCCGACGTGCCATCGACGGTGGCCGAGACGGTGCTGCTGGCCACCCTGATTCGCGCCGCTGTCATGACCGCATTGGATGAGATGCGGCGTGGGGAAACCGCCTTGCGCGTTCCCGCACACGTATCGCGGGCGGCTTACTGGAAAGCGGCGCACGACGGGCTCGACGGTCAAGCGATCGACCTTGCCGGCGACCGCAGATTGGTACCGACCCGGCGGCTATTGATCGATTTCGTCGACCGCATTGCACCGGCCCTGCACTCACTCGGCGAACACAGGCAGGTGAATTCGGAGCTAGCTCGACTGAGCGAAGAGGGTAACGGCGCCATGCGACAACTCCGGGCCTGGCGCGTTCGCGGCGACCCTGCCGACGTCATTGCCGCCGCCGCGCAGGCGACGCTTGCCTGAGGGCGAGTTTGGGGCCAACCAGCAGCGGCGCCTGGTGTGTTGTGATCATGAAGATTGTGATCCTGCTGCAGACGCCGCCTCGGTGCATACCTTTCCTGGATGGCATCGAACGTTGACACAGTGTCTGTTTCGTGGTGGTTATAGTCACCGCCAGGGTAGGTCACTGAAGTCGGCGCGCCAGCGCGACGGCGGAATCATCGGGGCGCCAAGCAATCCTGATTCCTCGACATGACGCAGAGCGGCGTCGAGGTGCCGGCGCATGCGGTGCTCGGCCGTCTGCGCATCGCCAGCGGTGATCGCCCCGGCGATCGCACGATGCGACTTGGCCGCTTCTTCGCGGTCGTACTGGGTGATGTCTTGTTCGGCGGCGGCCCAGCGGACCGCCTGCTCGATAGCGGCGAGAACCGTTGTCAGGATGGGATTTCCGCTTGTCTGTACGAGCAGCTCATGAAATTCGTGATAGCCTCCGCCATCCGGTGCGATACCGCGCTCGGCGACCTCGGCGAGGGCCGCTTTTTGCTGTGCAGAAGCGTGCTGGGCGACGTGTGCCGCTGCCGCCGGTTCCAACATTTTGCGGAACGCCAGCAGATCGCCCCACGTCGCGCCGGTGAGGGTGAGCAACTGCACCAGCGAGCGGGCCACCCGCTCGGGCTCAGGGTGACGGATGCGCACACCGCTGCGTCCCTGGCTGGTCGTTGTCAGTCCTTCGGCGTCGAGCAACCGCAGCGCGACGCGCACCGTTTCGCGGCTGGCTCCGAGCTGGCTGACCAGCTCACTTTCGGTCGGCAGCGAATCGCCCGGCGCGAGTTCGCCGGACAGGATCTGGCGGCGCAAGCCGGCGGCGACAACGTCGGCGGCCCGAGAGGGCCGAAAAGACTTTGCCGTCGTCACGGCACTTAGTATACTAAGTCGCCATGGTGATGGTGCCGAATGCCGCCGTGCTCACCGGAGCGTTCCGGCCGATGCGGTTCGAGGCGACCGTCGAGGACTGTGTCACGACGTTCGGCGAGATCCCCAAAGAACTGTCCGGCGGCTTCTACCGGGCCGGGCCGACGTTCAAGCGGCCCACCAAACAGGGCAGCAACGGCCTGTTGGCCATGGACGGCATGGTTCAGGGCCTGACGCTGGACAACGGCCGCGCCGATTTCCGCAACCGCTGGATCCGCACGCCCAAATACCTGCTCGAAGAGCGGCACGGCCGCGGCATGTTCTGCTGGGCCGACGGCGAATGGAGCGACTGGCGCAACATCGGCTTCGGGCCAGCCGTGCGCGACCAGCACACCCGCGGAATCCCACAAGGCACCAACAACATCAACTGCTTTCCCTTCGGCGGGCAGATCCTTGCCTCCGGCGAGCAGGGCAGCCCGCCGATCGCGCTGGATCCGATCACGCTCGAAACCCGCGGGGTGGTCTCGTGGTCGCCGCAGCTGTCGCGCGGCATCTTCGACCAAGCCTGCTACGGCGACGCGGCGTTCACCGCACACCCGAAGTGGGACAGCGCCACCGGCACACTGTACGGCTGGGCCTACAGCAACCGCCGGCCATACGTCACCGTGCATGTGGTACGACCCGATGGAGCCGTGATCTCGCGTGAGTTGACCGATGCACCGTATTGCTGCGAAGTCCACGACATGTGGCTGACCCCCGACTGGATGGTGCTGCCGTTCCAAGGGTTCGTGTTCGACCCCGACCGGATCGAGCGCGGACTGTCGGTGCACGTCTGGGACCCGCGATTGCCGACCATGCTGGCGCTGGTTCCCCGCGACGACGTCGAACACGGCGAAATCCGTTGGGTCACTGCGGAAATCGAGCCACAGTACGTGATGCATACGCTGGCCGCCAATGTCGTCGACAACACCGTCACCTTGGATGGCCCCGTCTTCGAGCGACCACCCTTCCCGCTGGACATCGACCGGTTCGAAGGGCAGGACATCGCCTTGTTCTTCAACCTCGCCCGCAGCGCACTTGGCCGTTGGACGGTGGACCTCGACGCCGGCAGCGTCAAATCAGAGTTGCTCGGCGACCGGTCATGCGAGCTGCCGAAAGTCGACGAACGCTACTACGGCCGCGGCCACAAGTGGGGATACCTGATCGGCGGCGATGCCAAAGGCCAAGGCATGCGCATGCACAGCCTCATCGTTCGCGACATCGACACCGGCCGCGAGCAGGAGTACCGCCTGCGC
Organism: uncultured Mycobacterium sp.; assembly: GCF_964249325.1. Lineage (NCBI taxonomy): Bacteria > Bacillati > Actinomycetota > Actinomycetes > Mycobacteriales > Mycobacteriaceae > Mycobacterium > uncultured Mycobacterium sp. Next base: position 3,231 of record NZ_CAXUCH010000037.1, read on the forward strand.
CACGAACGCCCGGCCCTGGTGATGGAGCCCACCTTCGTACCCCGTACCCCCGAGGCGCCCGAAGGCGACGGCTACCTGATGGTGCCGGTGTCACGGTGGACCGAAAACATCGGTGAATACCTCGTTTTCGACACCGACGACATCACCGCCGGTCCGATCTGCCGCATCGAGATCCCGTTCCTGCTGGGCTTCACCCCGCACGGGCACTGGATGGACTTCCGTTGACCTCGACCGCCTTCTTGAGCGACACCGAAGAAACCGAACTGCGCGCTGCGGTTCATGGGATCGTCGCCAAATTCGGCAACGCGTATTTCACTCACTGCAGTGAGACCCTGCAGCATCCCACCGAGCTGTGGGACGCGCTGGCAGCCGGCGGCTTCGTCGGGGTGAATCTGCCTGAGCACTACGGCGGCGGCGGAATGGGACTGACCGCGATGAACGTCGTTGCCGAAGAGGCCGCCGCGGCGGGCTGCCCGCAGATCATGTTGATGATCTCGCCGGGCATCGTCGGCAGCCTGCTGGCCCGCCACGCCACCAACGAGCAAAAGCGGCAGTGGCTGCAGCCGATGGCTGCCGGCACCGTCAAGATCGCGTTCGCGATCACCGAACCCGGCGCCGGCTCCAACACCCATCGGCTATCCACCACCGCGCACCGCGACGGCGACAAGTACTACATCAACGGGCAAAAGACGTTCATCACCGCCGCCGACCAAGCCGACGCGCTGCTCGTCGTCGCCCGCACCGGCACCGACGCAGCCGGGCGCGCTGAGCTGTCGCTGTTGCTGGTCGACCGCGACACCCCCGGCATCGAGATGCACCGCATACCAATGACATTCGAGATCACCGACAAGTCGTTCACGGTGTTCTTCGACAACGTTGCCGTCCCCGCGGATCGGCTGATCGGCGGCGAAGGCAACGGATTACGGGTCGCATTCGACGGCATGAACCCCGAACGGGTGATCATCGCCGCCATCTGCAACGGCGTCAGCCGATACGCGCTGGACAAGGCGGTGGCCTACGCCCGCGAACGGCGGGTCTGGCAGACGCCGATCGGCGCCCACCAAGGCGTCGCCCATCCCTTGGCGGAGGCCAAGATTGCGCTGGAAGCGGCCCGGCTGATGACCCGGCACGCCGCGGCGAGCTACGACGCCGGCGCCGACGCCGGTGAGGCCAGCAACATGGCGAAATTCCTGGCCGCCGACGCCGCCATCCGCTGCGTCGACCAAGCCATCGAAGTGCACGGTGGCAGCGGATTCACCCGAGAAGTGGCGCTGGCCAACATGTATGAATTCGTCCGGCTATTCAAAACCGTGCCGATCACCCGTGAAATGATCCTCAGCCACGTTGCCAGGCACAGCCTCGGCCTGCCGCGATCGTACTGAGTCCTCTAGTGGTGGGGCAGGTGAGGCAACGGGATGTGGCGGTGCGGGCGGCCCATCGGCGGGCAGGCTTGAAGCTCGATCGTCGTCGCCTGCACGACACCGCCGTCGTCAGGCCCCTGGGCCGCCAGGCACTTACCCTGTGTGATCGCTTGCGTATTGCTAGGTAGCTGCTTGACGTAGGTTGTCGTGTTGGTGACGGTCACATTGGTCGGCGGGGTTTTGCCGCCCGCAGTGGTGAGCGTGATGGTGTTGCCGGAGACAGAGCCGACCATTCCGTAGACCCCCGAACCCTCCGCGGGCGCACCGGGGGAGGCTGGTGTACTCGCCGCCGCGGGTGGTGGCGCGCAGTTGCCGTCGACGGCCGGACTGATCGTCACCGATTGTGCGGTAAGCCCACCAGCGCCTTGAGCGGTCTCCGGGGTTGGCTCCACGTCGGCACAGCTGCCCACGGTGACATCGGTCAACTGCGCCGGACTGACCTCGGTGACCGTTGTCGACGGTGAGAAGTTCACCGTGGCGGTCCCGGTCCGTAGCCGGAGGTGAATCGTATTGCCCGACACCGACGACACCATGCCCTCGACGTTGCCGATGCCTTCGTTGGGTGGCGGCGCCGGCGTGCTGGGAGAGGTCGTCGGGCGTGCCGACGATGTCGGTTTTCCGGTGTTTTCGTTACCCGGGCTTTTCGATGGGCCGCACGCCGCGGCCGACAACGCGGTGACCGCGGTGACCATTAGGATCGCGGATCGCCTCAGATGCGGCGTAGGCGAGATGGCAGACATCGATGTCTGGTGTCCTCCGGGACCGCCCGCATCGTCGACCGGCTAGTGGCCGTGGTGATTTCCGCCCGGCTGCGGGCACTTGCCGTTGTTCGCCGGCTGAAGCGTAATCGTCGTGGCTTGCAGCGTTCCGCCACCATCTTTGGTTCCCCGTGCGGTAATGCATTTGCCTTGCGCGATCGCTTGGCGGTCGGTGGTTGTCTGCTTGGTGTATCTGGTCTTATCGGTCACGGTGACGGCTGTCTGCGACGCACTGCCGCCGGCATCGGTGCTCGTGACGTTGATGGTGTTGCCCGCGACCGAGGCCACGGCGCCGTTGATTCCCCGGCTCTGCGCCGGTGCAGCGGACGACGGGGGTGTGGTGGCCGAACCGGCTTGCTGCTTGGGTTGCGCGCACTTGCCGTCGACGGGTGCGCTGACCCGCACCGACTGCGCAGTCACGGCGCTGGCCACCGGAGCGCTTTCGGGCGTGGGGCGCACGCTGATGCAGCTGCCGGTGGTGATGTCAGTCAGCTGGGCTGGCGTGACTTCGACGACCTTGGTGGAGGGCGTGAATTCCACTGTGGCGTTCCCGCCGGACTGCGTGACCTGAATCGTGCTGCCTGACACCGAGGCGATCAGCCCAGCGACGTGGTCCGTGCCTTTGGTGTGTGCCGGTGCCGCCGACGAACTCGTCGGGCTCGTGGAGGCGCTGGTGGCATTGGTCCCCTTGTTCGATGTGCCGCACGCGGCGACCGACAACGCGGTGGCTGCGGCGGCCGCGAAGATCGCGAACCGGGCCAGTCGAGCCGTGGGCGAGGGAACAGACATCGGCGTTCTCCGATCAATTGGTGTGTTGTGCGCAAGCGTGTAGCCGCGACTGAGTTCCGCGGCGGCGGCGCATTTTACGATCGCCCGTTTGGCTGATGATCTCCTGCCGCCCGGGTGAGAGGTTGCTGTGTATGGCTGTACCGCTCGCGGGCCACGCCTCGGCTCGGGTGTTATGGCGCGATCGGCGCCACGAATGGTCAAGGGCGAGCCGAGCGACCCCGACCTTCGGGCCATCCCGACCGCAGAGTGTCGACGGGGTGAGGAAACGTATCGCTGACGCCGACGTGAAGGTGCTCGATGTGGTAGATGGCTTCCTCCAGCAAAGCGGCGACATGGCTGTCGTAGAGCCGGTAGACGATGTTGCGCCCGCTGCGGTCGCCGGCCACCAGGCCCACGTTGCGCAACAGCCGGAGCTGGTGGGAAACGGCGGGCTGTTCCATTTCGACCGCGGCCGATAATTCTGTGACCGAACACGGCGATTGCCGCAACCGGGTCAGGATGCGCAGGCGGTTCGGGGAAGCCAGCGCCTGCAGCGTTTCAGCAACTTTGGCAGCTGCGGCGGGGTCGAGAACCGGGGGAGCGGTTCGGCGCTTCGTCCCCTGGGCCATCTGCAAATTCAACCACACAGCACTCAATATCAGCGATATATGTAGATCTCAACATGTCTTCACCTATAATCGTGGGTACCACCAAACGCGCGGCGAACCCAGTCGAGGGGGGTTGGCTGGAGGGGCTGACGGTGGCGATGGACGGCGGCGGCCACCAGAGGGGGGTGGCCGCCGCCGACTTTGCCGGCTCCGGGAACAGTGCGGCAGCTCACCGCGGTGGGCAAAGGGTGACTACCCGAGACCTCACCGCTGCAGACTTCGATGACACCATCACCGGCAACGACATCGTCCTCGTCGACTTTTGGGCCTCGTGGTGCGGCCCGTGCCGCCAGTTCGCGCCGACATTCCAAGCGTCCTCGGAGAAACATCCCGAGATCGTGCACGCCAAGGTCGACACCGAGGCCGAGCAGCAACTCGCAGCAGCCGCTCAAATCCGCGCCATCCCGACATTGATGGCGTTCAAGAAGGGCAAGTTGGTCTTCAACCAGGCCGGCGCTTTGCCACCGGCCGCGCTGGAAGACTTGGTGCAGCAGGTGAAGGCCTTCGACGTCGACGCCGCGATCGCCGAGCAGTCCGAACCTGACGAGGTCTGACCGCCGGCACGCGATAGCGTGCAATGCGTGAACCTCCAGTCCGGCTTTGTCCTTGTCGAGCACCCGCGGCCGCAGGTAGCGCTGATCACACTGAATCGGCCGGAGCGGATGAACTCCATGGCCTTCGACGTCATGGTGCCGCTCAAAGAGGCTCTGGCCGAGGTGACTTACGACAATTCCGTGCGGGTCGTCGTGCTGACCGGCGCAGGCCGGGGCTTCTCGTCGGGCGCCGACCACAAGTCGCCGGGGCAGGTGCCGCACATTGAGGGGTTGACCCGGCCGACCTACGCGCTGCGCTCCATGGAACTGCTCGACGACGTGATCCTGGGGCTGCGGCGACTGCATCACCCTGTGATTGCCGCGGTCAACGGCGCCGCCATCGGAGGCGGGTTATGCCTGGCGCTGGCCGCCGACATCCGGGTCGCTTCGAGCAGTGCCTACTTCCGGGCGGCCGGCATCAACAACGGGCTGACCGCCAGCGAATTGGGGTTGAGCTATCTGCTGCCCCGGGCGATCGGCTCGTCGCGGGCGTTCGAGCTGATGCTGACCGGTCGCGACGTCGACGCTGAAGAAGCAGAACGCATCGGGCTGGTGTCGTATCGCGTGCCCGACGAGCAGCTGCTGGACACCTGCTATGCGCTGGCCGAACGGATCGCGACGTTCTCGCGTCCGGGAATCGAGTTGACCAAGCGCACACTGTGGAGTGGACTGGACGCCGCTAGCCTGGAAGGGCACATGCAGGCCGAAGGCCTCGGACAGCTGTTCGTTCGTCTGCTCACCTCCAACTTCGAGGAAGCGGTTGCCGCGCGCGCCGAGAAACGGCCTCCGGTGTTCACCGACGACACGTGACGGTCGTCGCCGTCCGGCGACGATGCAGAGCGCGAAGCGCGATGAGGAGGAGCCGGACAATTAGGCAAGGAGACTGATCGTGATCACGGCAACGGACCTCGAGGTCCGCGCTGGGGCGCGCATCCTGGTCTCCGCTGACGGGCCCGGATTGCGGGTCCAGCCTGGCGATCGCATCGCACTGGTCGGACGCAACGGGGCCGGCAAGACCACCACGTTGCGCATCCTCGCTGGGGAGACCCAGCCATACGCCGGATCAGTCATTCACAGCGGCGAGATCGGTTACCTGCCGCAAGATCCCAAAGAAGGCGACCTTGATGTGCTGGCCCGCGACCGGGTGCTCTCCGCCCGCGGACTGGACACGCTGCTCACCGAGCTGGAAAAGCAGCAGGCGCTGATGGCGGAGGTCGCCGATGACAGCGAGCGTGACCGCGCGATCCGCCGCTACGGCCAACTTGAGGAGAAGTTCGCCGCGCTGGGCGGGTACGGCGCAGAAAGCGAAGCGGGCCGTATCTGCGCAAATCTCGGCTTGCCCGAACGCGGGTTGACCCAGCCGCTGCGCACGCTGTCCGGCGGTCAACGTCGCCGAGTAGAACTGGCCCGCATCCTGTTCGCCGCGTCTGACAACGGGTCGGCCACCACCTTGCTGCTCGATGAGCCGACCAACCATCTCGACGCCGATTCGCTGGGCTGGCTCCGGGATTTCCTGCGCACACACGCCGGCGGGCTGGTGGTGATCAGCCACAACGTGGACCTGCTGGCCGATGTCGTCAACCGAGTGTGGTTTCTCGACGCGGTGCGCGGCGAGGTCGACGTCTACAACATGGGTTGGCAGAAGTACCTCGACGCCCGCGCCACCGACGCGCAGCGTCGGCGGCGCGAACGGGCCAACGCCGAACGCAAAGCCGCTGCCCTGCGCGCCCAAGCCGCCAAGCTGGGTGCCAAAGCCACCAAAGCCGTTGCGGCGCAGAACATGCTGCGGCGCGCCGATCGGATGATCGCTGCGCTCGACGAAGAGCGAGTCGCCGACAAGGTGGCCAGGATCAAGTTTCCGACCCCGGCAGCGTGCGGGCGCACTCCGTTGGTGGCCACCGGCCTGACCAAGACGTATGGATCGTTGGAAGTGTTCACCGGCGTCAACCTGGCGATCGACCGCGGCTCCCGGGTAGTGGTGCTGGGGCTGAACGGCGCCGGCAAGACAACGCTGCTGCGGCTGTTGGCCGGAGTGGAGAAACCTGACGCCGGAACGCTGCAACCCGGGCATGGCTTGAAAATCGGCTATTTCGCGCAGGAGCACGACACGCTCGACAACGCGGCCACGGTGTGGCAGAACATCGTCCATGCCGCACCGGATTCCGGCGAGCAGGATTTGCGTGGCCTGCTTGGGGCTTTCATGTTCAGCGGTCCGCAGCTCGAGCAGCTGGCCGGCACCTTGTCCGGCGGGGAAAAGACCCGGTTGGCGCTCGCCGGGTTGGTGGCCTCGACCGCAAACGTATTGCTGCTGGACGAACCAACCAACAATCTCGACCCCGCCTCCCGGGAACAGGTGCTCGACGCGCTACGCAGCTACACCGGCGCGGTGGTGCTGGTGACGCATGACCCCGGGGCGGCCGAGGCGCTGGAGCCGCAACGGGTTGTGCTACTGCCCGATGGCACCGAGGACTACTGGTCCGACGAGTACCGGGATCTCATCGAATTGGCTTGAGCTGCCGCAGGCGTTTTCGTCCAAACTGCCGCGCCGCCAACAGTTGCTTCCTACGCTATGCCTCATCCGGGTGACCGCGGGGAGGCGCCGATGAGGAAAACGAAGAAGACACGCGAGCAGCTGGTGGCCGAGTTGCGCAATGCATACGAGGGCGGAGCGAGCATCCGGAAACTTGTGGCTTCCACTGGCAGATCGTACGGGTCCATCCACAGCATGCTGCGCGAATCGGGTACCACGATGCGCAGCCGCGGCGGACCCAACCACCGCACCCGGGCCCGGTAACGCATCAGCCCTGGCGCACCGAGCGTTCGACCAGGTCCAGGACAGCGGTGAGCCGCTGCGGGTCTTCACCGGCAGCCACCCGCGCCACCAATCCGTCGAGAACCAGGTCTAGGTAGCACTGCAGCACGTCGCTGGGTACGTCATCGCGCACGCGACCCGCCTGCTTCTGTCGGCGCAGCCGTTCGGTTGTCGCCGCCGCCAATTCCGCTGAGCGTTCTCGCCATCCGCGACTGAAGGCCGGGTCGTTGCGTAGTTTGCGGGCGATCTCCAACCGCGTGGCAAGCCAGTCGAACTCCTCCGGCGCGGCAAGCATCTCGCGCATCACCTGGATCAGCCCCTCACGAGAGGCGACTGCCGCCATCCGCTCGGCATCCTCGCGGGCCAACTCGAAGAACAGCGTGTCCTTGTCACGGAAGTGGTGAAAGATCGCGCCACGCGACAATCCGATCGCCTGTTCCAGCCGCCGTACGGTCGCCTTGTCGTAACCGTATTCGGCGAAACACCGGCGAGCACCGTCGAGGATTTGACGGCGGCGGGCCGCCAGGTGGTCCGCGCTGACCTTGGGCACGGATGCACCCGAGCTAGCTGGACTTCAGCATGTTGCGCAGTACAAACTGCAAAATCCCGCCGTTGCGGTAATAGTCCGCCTCGCCCGGGGTGTCGATGCGCACCACCGCGTCGAACTCGACTGGCTTCCCGTGTTCTTTGCTGGCTTTGATGTGCACCGTCTTCGGGGTCTTGCCGTCGTTGATCGCTTCGATACCGGTGATGTCGAACACCTCGGTGCCGTCCAGACCCAGCGACTGCGCGGACTTGCCTTCCGGGAATTGCAGCGGAATCACACCCATGCCGATCAGGTTGGAGCGGTGGATGCGCTCAAACGACTCGGCAATGACCGCCCGAACCCCCAGCAGCGCAGTGCCCTTGGCCGCCCAGTCCCGCGACGACCCCGAGCCGTATTCCTTGCCGCCCAGCACCACCAGCGGAATACCTTGGGCCGCATAGTTTTGCGCCGCATCGTAAATGAATGCCTGCGGGCCGTCATCCTGAGTGAAGTCGCGGGTGTAGCCGCCGGCCACGTCATCGAGGAGCAAGTTGCGCAGCCGGATGTTGGCGAACGTGCCGCGGATCATCACCTCGTGGTTGCCGCGGCGCGACCCGTAGGAGTTATAGTCCTTGCGCTGCACTCCGTGGTCGTCGAGGTATTGCGCCGCAGGCGTGCCGGGTTTGATGCTGCCCGCCGGCGAAATATGGTCGGTGGTCACCGAATCGCCCAGCAGCGCCAACACCCGAGCGCCGGTGATGTCGCTCACCGGCCGCGGCTCGGCCGCCATGCGAGCGAAATACGGCGGCTTGCGCACATACGTCGAATCCGGATTCCATTCAAAGGTGTTGCCGCTCGGAGTCGGCAGATTGCGCCACCGCTCATCGCCTTTGAACACGTCCGCGTAGTTCTTGACGAACATCTCCTGGTTGATCGCCGAGGCGATGGTGTCGGACACGTCCTTCTGCGACGGCCAGATGTCACGCAGGAAGACGTCGTTGCCGTCTTTGTCGCGGCCCAGCGGCTCCGTCTCGAAGTCGAAGTCCATGGTGCCCGCCAGCGCGTAGGCAATCACCAGCGGCGGTGACGCCAGGTAGTTCATTTTCACGTCCGGGTTGATGCGGCCTTCGAAATTGCGGTTGCCCGACAGCACCGCGGCAACCGACAGATCGTTTTCGTTGACCGCCTTGGAGATTTCCTCGGGCAGCGGCCCGGAGTTGCCGATGCAGGTCGTGCAGCCGTAGCCGACCAGATAGAAGCCGAGCTTTTCCAGATACGGCCACAGGCCGGCGTTCTCGTAGTAGTCGCTGACCACCTGCGAGCCCGGCGCCATCGAGGTCTTGACCCACGGCTTGGACGTCAGGCCCTTTTCGACGGCGTTGCGGGCCAGCAGCGCCGCGCCGAGCATCACCTCAGGGTTGGAGGTGTTGGTGCACGAGGTGACCGCGGCGATCACCACCGCGCCATGGTCGAGCACAAACTCGCCCAGTTCGTCTGACTTGACCCGCACCGTGTTGCTCACGCGGCCTTTGGCGCTTGCGTCAGCCGAGTGCACCGGAGATCCGTTGCCGTCATTGGACGACAGTGACGCCGGATCGCTGGCCGGAAACGTCTCGTCGACCGCCTCGTCGAGCTTGGAATACTCCGTCTTGTCCGGATCATCGCCGACGTAGCTCGTAATCTGCTCGCGAAACGTGGTTTTGGCGTCTGCCAGGGCGATTCGGTCCTGCGGACGCTTCGGCCCGGCGATCGAGGGGACCACGTCGGAAAGGTCGAGCTCGAGATATTCGGAGAACTCCGGCTCGTGTGCGGGGTCGTGCCACATGCCCTGTTCCTTGGCGTACGCCTCCACCAGCGCCAGCTGCTCCTCTTTGCGCCCGGTGAACCGCAGATAGTCGATTGTCTCCTGGTCGATCGGGAAAATTGCTGCGGTGGAGCCGAATTCGGGGCTCATATTGCCCAGTGTGGCGCGGTTGGCCAGCGGCACCTCGGCCACACCTTCACCGTAGAACTCGACGAACTTGCCGACCACGCCGTGCTTGCGCAACATTTCGGTGACGGTGAGCACGACGTCTGTGGCGGTGACACCAGGCTGAATTTCACCGGTCAACTTGAAGCCGACCACCCGCGGGATCAGCATAGACACCGGCTGACCGAGCATCGCTGCCTCGGCCTCGATGCCGCCCACCCCCCAGCCCAAGACGCCGAGCCCGTTGACCATCGTGGTGTGAGAGTCGGTGCCCACGCAGGTGTCCGGGTACGCCACTCCGTCGCGCTCCATGACCACGCGCGCCAAGTACTCGATATTGACTTGGTGCACAATGCCGGTGCCCGGCGGCACCACTTTGAAGTCGCGGAAAGCACCTTGGCCCCAACGCAAAAACTGATAGCGCTCGCCGTTGCGCTGATATTCGAGCTCGACATTGCGCTCGAAGGCGTCGGCGCGGCCGAACAGGTCGGCGATCACCGAGTGGTCGATCACCAGATCGGCCGGCGCCAGCGGATTGACCCGCTCGGGGTCGCCGCCCAGCTCCGCGATGGCCTCACGCATGGTCGCCAGGTCCACGATGCAGGGCACCCCGGTGAAGTCCTGCATCACGACCCGGGCAGGGGTGTACTGGATTTCGACGCTGGGCTCGGCTTGGGGATCCCAGTGTGCGATCGCGTCGATGTGGTCCCTGGTGATGTTGCGGCCGTCCTCGTTGCGGAGCAGGTTTTCGGCGAGGACTTTGAGGCTGTAGGGGAGCTTTTCGGTGCCGGGCGCCGCGTCGAGGCGGTAGATCTGGTAACTGTCGTCCCCGACGTTGAGGGTGTCGCGGGCTCCGAACGAATTCACTGACTCTGTCGTCACATCAACTCCCGAGATGTAGTTCTCCACCGCCGAGGGGCCGTGCCGGCCCCGCGCGTGCCACTTTAACAGTACGCTTGTCCTGCAATTCGCTACGGTCGCGCGAAAGGACGTCGCCTAATCTTCTCGCCGCGTGCATGTGCTGTCACGGTCCACGCAGGCTCTGATCGCGCTCCTCCTCCTCGGGCCACTACCCGGCCCGCATCGTCGTCCGCGCGGTCGTCGCGTACCGTCTTGCACCGTGACCACGCTGCATGCGCCGCTATACATCCCAGGGGAAATCTGCAGCGCCGTCGGTACGGACCCGTCGACCCCGCCCGACCAGTGTCTGGCGCTGGTCAAAGCGGCCGTCGACGCCGACGGCATCAGCGCGCCGCCCCCCGATGTTCCCGGCTTGCGGCAGGTGGTCAACCAAGCCAGCAAGGACGGCATCGACCTCAAGATCGTGGTGCTTGACCGAAACCCTCCAATGGATACGCCATTGCGGGACGTCGCCACGGTGATCGGCAGCAGCCACCCGGACGCCACCGTGCTCGTGCTCAGCCCGTCGCACGTCGGCAGTTACAGCACGCACTTCCCGCGGGCCACGCTGGAGATCGGCGAGGACAACGCGAAAACCGGCAATCCGGTGCAATCGGCGCAGAATTTCCTCCACGAATTGAGCACTCCGCAATTCCCATGGACAGCGTTCACCATCTTGGTAGTGATCGGCGTGTGCGCGGGCGCTGTCGGCACTCGAATCCTGCAACTGCGGGCCAAGCGATCCGTGACGGCCGCGCAGGACGACAACACGGTCGCCGACGACGCCGGGGTAGGCGCCTGACCGGCTTCCTCCGCGTCCGATTCGTAACCGTGCTAGGTCGCGGCGTTCACTAAGTCACCATTCGGTCACAAGTAATCAAACTACAGCGCTGTAGTTTGTTACTAAAGTTTCCATAGGGTCATATGTGACTTATGGTTCAAACGGTGCCTTTGTCATGCATCGTGCCTGCAGTGATTACTGGGGCTGGCGTCGTCCGCGTTGAGCCATAGGAGACCAGAGTCGAATGAGACGCATCTGCCGCGGCTCTTCTTTCCGGCTGGCGGCCTGGGTCGCTCGGCCTGCCGCCGCGGCGGTGTTGAGCGTGGTGCTGCTGCTGACGGGAACGCCTGGGCTAGGGCTGGCTGATCCCGGCGGCCCGGACTCACTGGCCGCGCTGATCGCCGATGTCGCCAAGGCCAACCAACGCTTGGACGATCTGCGCGCGGCCATCCAGAGCGAGCAGGAAAGCGTCAACAAGGCCTTGGTCGACGTGCAGACGGCGCGCGACAACGCCGCGGCCGCGCAGCACGACGTCGAGGTCAGTCAGCAAGCGGTCAAGGACGCCGACGCCGCAATTGCCGCCGCCCAGCGACGCTTCGACACCTTCGCGGCGGCCACCTACGTCAACGGTCCGTCTGATGTTTATCTGACCGCCGCCAACCCCGACGACATCATCGCCACCGCGACCGCCAGCCGGACTCTGGCCGCCAGCTCCCGGCAGGTGATGGTGAACCTGCAGCGGGCCCGCACTGAGCAGGTGAACAAGGAGTCGGCGGCGCGGCTGGCCAAGCAGAAAGCCGACCGGGCTGCCGCGGACGCGCAATCCAGCCAGGACGCGGCGGTGGCAGCACTCACCGGCGCCCAGCGCAAGTTCAGCGAACAGCAGTCGGAGGTCAATCGTCTAGCTGCCGAACGTAACGCGGCCCAAGCCAAACTCGACGCGGCCCGCAACTGGTCGGCATCCGCCAGCGGCGCGCAGGCAGGCACCCGCTCCGGTGACCGGTGGGATCCCGGGGCACCGAGCGCAGCCGGTCCGGCCAGGGATCGCAAGCAGTGGGCCGGCGAGTGGGATCCCACCCTGCCGATGGTGCCCAGCGCCAACGTCCCGGGTGACCCGATCGCGATCATCAACTCCGTCCTGGGGATTTCGGCGACGTCGTCGCAGGTCACCGCCAACATGGGCCGCGGCTTTCTGCAGAAGCTGGGCATCCTCAAGCCCAACGACACCGGGATCACCAATGGCCGGATCCCGCGGGTGTACGGCCGGCAGGCCTCCGAATACGTCATCCGCCGCGGGCTCTCGCAGCTGGGTGTGCCGTATTCGTGGGGCGGTGGCAACGCCGCGGGCCCGAGCCGGGGGATTGGTTCGGGCTCCGACACGGTCGGCTTCGACTGCTCAGGACTGATCCTGTATTCGTTTGCCGGGGTTGGCATCAAGCTGCCGCACTACTCGGGTTCGCAGTACAACCTCGGCCGCAAGATCCCCTCAGCGGAGATGCGGCGCGGCGATGTGATCTTCTACGGCCCGGGCGGCAGCCAGCACGTGACGCTCTACCTCGGCGACGGACAGATGCTCGAGGCCCCTGACGTCGGCTTGAAGGTGCGGGTCGCACCGGTGCGAACCAGCGGCATGACCCCCTACGTGGTCCGCTACATCGAGTGGTGACATGCGAATCATAATGCGCCACAACGGATTTCGTCGCATCATGCTGGCTTGGCCGCTTTTGGCGGTGATCGGGCTTCTGATCGGTTTGGCCAGCCCGGCCATGGCCGACGATCCCCAATGGGACCCGACACTGCCTAAGGTGCCCAGCGCAGGCGCACCGGGCGATCCGCTGGCGATCGCCAATGCCTCGATGGCGGCCACCGCCCAGGCCACGCAGTCCACCCTCGACCTGGGCCGCAAGTTCCTCGGCAGCCTCGGAATCGGCGGCGGCGCGGGCGGCGGGGGTGGCGGCAATAACACCAGCCCGAGCAGAATTCCACGGGTGTACGGGCGCCAGGCCGTCGAGTACGTGATCCGCCGCGGCGCGTCGCAGATGGGGGTGCCGTACTCGTGGGGCGGCGGCACACCGGAGGGCCCGAGCCGAGGCGTGGAAGACGGCGCCGACACGGTCGGCTTCGACTGTTCCGGATTGACCCGATACGCGTTAGCCGGCGTCGGTGTGCTGATCCCGAGGTTTTCCGGTGACCAGTACAACGCGGGTCGGCACGTCCCGCCGTCACAGGCCAAGCGAGGCGATTTGATCTTCTACGGTCCCGGCGGAAGCCAGCACGTCACTCTGTATCTGGGAAACGGCCAGATGCTGGAGGCATCCAGCATCGCGGGCAAAGTCATCGTCAGCCCGGTGCGGACAGAAGGGATGACGCCATACGTCACCCGGATCATCGAGTACTGACGCCCGGTAGCCATGCGGGTCGCACCGACGTGGGAGGAGCGGGCAATTGGGCCTCCACGGGCGCCACGTCGACGGAATCCCGGACGCCTGGAATAGTTGACAAGGGCACACTGCCGTCCCTCGATTGTTTTGACAGTCGGGCCTCAAAAAGCTGTGGAGATTGAGCCGTGAAGGAAAGCCGATGACATCACCAGGTGGGCCGCCCCAGGGCGCCAGCGGTTACTCCGGGCCGGGCGGGCCCCCGACATCCCCGGCGCACGCCGCGCCGGGCGGCGGCAACGGGCTGGCCGCCGAGGTGCACACCCTTGAGCGCGCCATCTTCGAGGTCAAGCGGATCATCGTCGGGCAGGACCAGCTGGTCGAGCGGATGCTCGTCGGCCTGCTGTCCAAAGGCCATGTGCTGCTCGAAGGTGTCCCCGGTGTGGCCAAGACACTGGCGGTGGAGACTTTCGCCCGGGTCGTCGGGGGGACGTTCGCGCGCATCCAGTTCACCCCCGACCTGGTGCCCACAGACATCATCGGTACCCGCATCTATCGGCAGGGCAAAGAGGAGTTCGACACCGAACTGGGCCCGGTGGTGGTCAACTTCCTGCTCGCCGACGAAATCAACCGGGCCCCGGCCAAGGTGCAGTCGGCGCTGCTCGAGGTCATGCAGGAACGCCACGTGTCCATCGGCGGCAAGACCTTCCCGATGCCCAACCCCTTCCTGGTGATGGCGACCCAGAACCCGATCGAGCACGAAGGCGTCTACCCGCTGCCGGAAGCGCAGCGCGACCGCTTTCTGTTCAAGATCAACGTCGGCTACCCGTCGCCGGAAGAAGAGCGCGAGATCATCTACCGGATGGGCGTCACCCCGCCGACACCGAAGCAGGTTCTCCAAACCGGCGATCTGCTGCGGCTGCAGGAGATCGCCGCCAACAACTTCGTGCATCATGCGCTGGTCGACTACGTCGTTCGGGTAGTCACCGCCACTCGTCATCCCGAACAGCTCGGCATGAACGACGTCAAGAGCTGGGTCGCGTTCGGTGCATCGCCGCGTGCCTCGCTGGGGATCATCGCTGCTGCGCGGTCGCTGGCGCTGGTGCGCGGCCGGGACTACGTGATTCCGCAGGATGTCATCGAGGTCATCCCTGACGTGCTGCGCCACCGGCTGGTGCTGACCTATGACGCGCTGGCCGACGAGATCGCGCCGGAGGTCGTCATCAACCGGGTTCTGCAGACGGTTGCCCTGCCACAGGTGAACGCCGTTCCGCAGCAAGGACATTCGGTGCCTCCGGTGATGCAGGCCGCTGGGGCGGCTAGCGGTCGGTGACAGAATCCAAGACGCCGGCGGTCGTGCACCCGCCGTCGATGCAGCGCGGTGAGATCGACGACCCGAAGCTATCGGCGGCGCTGCGCACTCTGGAGCTGACCATCAAACGCAAGCTCGACGGTGTGTTGCACGGCGATCACCTGGGCCTGCTTCCGGGGCCCGGCACCGAGCCGGGAGAGTCGCGGCTCTACCAGCCCGGCGACGACGTACGCCGCATGGACTGGGGCGTCACCGCGCGCACCACGGTGCCGCACGTCCGCGAGATGATCGCCGACCGGGAGCTGGAGACCTGGCTGGTGGTCGACATGTCGGCGAGCCTGGACTTCGGCACGACGGTGTGCGAGAAGCGTGACCTGGCGGTGGCGGCCGCGGCCGCGATCACCTTCCTCAACAGCGGTGGCGGCAACCGGCTCGGCGCGCTGGTATCCAACGGGGAGCGGATGATCCGGGTCCCGGCCCGCTCAGGGCGCATGCATGAGCAGACGTTGCTGCGCACGATCGCGACCACCCCCAAGGCGCCGGTCGGGGTGCGCGGTGATCTGGCGGCGGCCATCGACGCGCTGCGCCGGCCGCAACGACGCCGCGGGATGGCGGTGATCATCAGCGACTTTTTGGGCCCGATCAACTGGACGCGTCCGCTGCGCGCCATCGCGGGCCGTCACGAGGTGCTCGGTATCGAAGTGCTGGATCCCCGCGATGTCGAGCTACCCGACGT
>NZ_CAXUCH010000037.1:18862-26858 GCF_964249325.1 uncultured Mycobacterium sp.
CGTGACGACTTCGCCATGGCGGCGGCGGCCCACCGCGCGGAGGTGGCCCAAACGCTGCGCGGGTGCGTAGCGCCGCTGCTGTCGCTGCGCACCGATCGCGATTGGATCGCCGACATCGTCCGGTTCGTCGAGTCGCGCCGGCGCGGGGCATTGGCGGGGATGCAGTGACGGATACCGGTCCGCGATGACGCTGCCGTTGCTCGGGCCGATGACGCTCTCCGGCTTCGACCACCCGTGGTTCTTCCTGTTTTTGCTGGCCGTCCTCGGCTTGGCCGGGCTGTACATCATCGCGCAGGTGGCGCGGCATCGCCGGATGCTGCGGTTCGCCAACATGGAACTGCTGGAAAGCGTTGCGCCCAAACGACCTACGCGGTGGCGTCACCTTCCGGCGATCTTGTTGGTGGCCTCGCTGCTGCTGCTGACGATCGCGATGGCCGGCCCGACCCATGATGTGCGGATTCCCCGTAACCGCGCGGTGGTGATGCTGGTGATCGACGTGTCGCAGTCGATGCGGGCCACCGATGTCGAACCCAACCGGATGGTCGCCGCGCAGGAGGCCGCCAAGACGTTCGCCGACGAGCTGACCCCGGGTATCAATCTCGGATTGATCGCGTATGCGGGTACTGCGACCGTGCTGGTCTCCCCGACCACGAACCGGGCGGCGACCAAGGCCGCCCTGGACAAGTTGCAGTTCGCCGACCGTACTGCCACCGGCGAGGGTATTTTCACCGCGCTGCAGGCCATCGCCACGGTAGGGGCGGTGATCGGCGGTGGCGACACCCCGCCGCCGGCGCGAATCGTGTTGTTCTCCGACGGCAAGGAAACCGTGCCGACCAATCCGGACAACCCCAAGGGAGCGTTCACCGCGGCGCGAACCGCCAAGGACCAGGGTGTGCCGATCTCGACGATCTCGTTCGGCACCCCGTACGGCTTCGTCGAGATCAACGGCCAGCGCCAGCCGGTGCCGGTCGACGACACCACGATGAAGAAGGTCGCCGAGCTGTCGGGCGGCAACGCCTACAACGCGTCTAACTTGCAGGAACTCAAGCAGGTCTACTCGACACTGCAGCAGCAGATCGGCTACGAGACGATCAAGGGCGACGCCAGCGTCGGCTGGCTGCGGCTCGGTTCGCTGATCCTCGCGCTGGCGGCATTGGCGGCGTTGCTGATCAACCGGCGCCTGCCGACCTGACTTTCGCCTGCCGAGTGGCCACTTGATGCACGCTTTCGCCTCGGAAAGCGTGCCATAAGTGGCCACTGGGCGAGGAGCCAGCCGATGTCGGCGTCGCGCTCGCGAGACGCTAAGTTGACGGGGTGACTGACGTTGCTACCGAAAAACCGACTGAAGCCCCCGCCGCGGGCAGACCACCATTCATCGCCCGATCGGTATTGGTCACCGGGGGAAACCGGGGGATCGGGTTGGCCGTGGCACGCCGCTTGGCTGCGGACGGGCACAAGGTCGCGGTGACCCATCGGGCCTCCGGCGCCCCGAAGGGGCTATTCGGTGTGGAGTGCGACGTCACCGACTCCGCCGCCGTCGACGCGGCGTTCACCGCCGTCGAAGAGCACCAGGGCCCGGTCGAGGTTCTGGTCGCCAATGCCGGCCTCAACGCAGACGCATTCCTCATGCGGATGACCGAAGAGAAGTTCCAAAAGGTCATCGACGCGAACCTCACGGGCGCTTTCCGGGTGGCCCAGCGTGCATCGCGCAGCATGACCAAAAAGCGGTTCGGGCGGATGATCTTCATGGGTTCGGTCTCGGCCACCTGGGGCATCGGAAACCAGGCCAACTACGCGGCGTCCAAGGCCGGCCTGATCGGCATGGCCCGCTCGATCGCGCGGGAGCTGACGAAGGCGTCGGTCACTGCCAATGTGGTGGCACCGGGTTATATCGACACCGACATGACGCGCGCGCTGGATGAGAGGATCCAAAAGGGGGCACTGGACTTCATCCCGGCAAGGCGGATCGGCACCGCCGACGAGGTCGCCGGTGTGGTCAGCTTCCTGGCTTCCGAGGACGCCAGTTACATTTCCGGCGCGGTGATTCCCGTTGACGGCGGGATGGGGATGGGTCACTAGGTTTCGCCGGCACTCCCTCGACATAAGGACGGACATGGCAGCACTGCTTGACGGTAAACGGATTCTGGTTACCGGGATCATCACCGATGCGTCGATCGCGTTCCACATCGCACGGGTGGCGCAGGAACAAGGCGCGCAGCTGGTCTGCACGGGGTTTGACCGGCTGCGGCTCATTGAACGCATCCTTGACCGGCTGCCTGAAAAGCCGCCGCTGCTCGAACTCGACGTCCAAAACGAGAACCATCTCGGCACGCTGGCCGACCGGGTGATCGAAGTCATTGGGGAAGGCAACAAGCTCGATGGCGTGGTGCATTCGATCGGCTACATGCCACCCAGCGGGATGGGCATCAACCCGTTCTTCGACGCGCCTTTTGACGACGTCTCCAAAGGCATTCACATTTCGGCGTATTCGTACGCGTCACTGGCTAAGGCGCTGCTGCCGATCATGAATCGCGGCGGCGCGATAGTCGGCATGGACTTCGACCCCACCCGGGCGATGCCGGCCTATAACTGGATGACGGTGGCCAAGAGCGCGCTGGAGTCGGTGAATCGGTTCGTCGCGCGTGAGGCCGGTCCGTACGGTGTGCGGTCCAACCTTGTTGCGGCCGGCCCGATTCGGACGCTGGCGATGAGCGCGATTGTCGGCGGCGCGCTGGGTGAAGAAGCCAGCAAGCAGATGGAGCTGCTCGAGCAGGGCTGGGACCAGCGGGCCCCGATCGGCTGGGACATGAAGGACGCCACCCCGGTCGCAAAGACGGTGTGCGCGGTGCTGTCCGACTGGCTGCCGGCCACCACCGGGGACATCATCTACGCCGACGGCGGTGCGCATACCCAGCTGCTCTGATGCAGTTTGACGCTGTCCTGCTGTTGTCCTTCGGTGGACCGGAGGGGCCAGAACAGGTGCGGCCGTTTTTGGAGAACGTCACCCGGGGACGCGGCGTGCCACCAGAGCGTCTCGATGAAGTCGCCGAACACTACCTGCACTTCGGTGGGGTGTCGCCGATCAACGGCATCAACCGGGCGCTGGTCGCCCAGCTGCGCGCGGAACTAGCCGGCAGCTTGCCGATATATTTCGGCAACCGTAACTGGGAGCCTTACGTCGAGGATGTCGTTACGACAATGCGCGACAACGGGATTCGCCGTGCGGTAGTGTTCACGACGTCGGCGTGGAGCGGTTATTCCAGCTGCACCCAGTATGTCGAGGACATTGCCCGGGCCCGGGCAGCGGCCGGCGCCGAAGCGCCCGAGCTGGTAAAACTACGGCCGTACTTCGATCATCCGCTGTTCGTGGAGATGTTCGCCGATGCCATCGCCGCGGCCGCCGACACGGTGCCGGCGGGCGCGCGGCTGGTGTTCACCGCGCACTCGATCCCGGTCGCCGCCGACCAGCGCTGCGGACCTCGGCTGTACAGCCGCCAAGTCGCTTATGCCACAAGCCTAGTTGCTGCCGCCGCCGGGTATTCCGACTACGATTTGGTGTGGCAGTCGCGATCAGGCCCGCCGCAAACCCCTTGGCTGGAGCCCGATGTCGCCGATCATGTCGCGACGCTTGCGGAGGGGGGCACCAAGGCCGTCATCGTGTGTCCCATCGGGTTCGTGGCCGACCATATCGAGGTGGTGTGGGATCTCGATCACGAGGTGCGGGCGCAGGCCGAGGCGGCGGGCATGGCGTTCGCGCGGGCCAGTACTCCCAACGCCGATCGGCGATTCGCCCGGCTAGCCGTCGGCTTGATCGACGAACTTCGCTACGGCCGCGAGCCGGCGCGGATCAGCGCGCCCGATCCGGTGCCGGGCTGCGCGGCGAGCATCAACGGTGCGCCGTGCCGACCGCCGCACTGTGTTGCCGAATGGTTGTCGGTCAGCACGGCCACGCCGACCGAAGAATCGCGCTGACCGCGGCCATCCTGGCCGAACGCACCACCGCGGCCAGCGGGCGTAGCGCCTCGGTGGCGATCTGAGCTTGCGACGCGGATTGCGCTGCGGTGGGCAACCGGCTCAGCCCACGGCTGACTGTGATGATCGCGTCGACGTGTGCCGCATTCTCCAGAACGCGCAATGCCCGTGACGGCGCGTGGTCGGGAACACGGTGGCGGCGCGAGGATTCGACCAGCTGCTCGACCAGTCCCCGCGGATCGGCGACGTCGGTGTTGGCGGATCCGAGTCCGAGAGTGCCGAGGGCATCGGCTGCCGACCGCACCGCTGAGCGCAGCGCGTATTCGGCGTCGCCGAGCTCGTCGTGGTCGAGCGTGGGCGCCGCGGGCAGCGAATACACCGTCCAAGACAGCGCACACAATTCGGGCGTGTCGGTTTCGTCGTCGGATTCGTCATATCGGCACTCCGGGACCAGTCCGACGGCCACCGACGGGTCGCGGGGATCGCTCACGATCATCGCCTCCCCAGCCGCGAGCGCATCACGCTCGAATTGCGTACCGGCCGCCAGCCCCCGCACATCGCCGGGCACCGGCAACACCACATTCACTGACGGACCGTTGACCGCCGGCCGGCCCGCTGCGGTGCGCAGCGTCTGCAACAGCGACACCGCGGCGCCGTCATGTACGTCGGGCCACGGCAGACCGGTGTGCCCAGCCGCGACGGCATCATACGCGGTGACGGATTGCCTTGGCGCCCAGCGTGATAACGCATCGAGAACGTCATCGGGCGCCGCCTTGGCGGCAAGCCAAGCGTTAGCCCATACGGAGAGCGTCGCACTGGGGCACCACATGGTCTCGCAGTCTAGTTGTTCGCCGTGATTGCGGCTGTTCACGCGATATCCTGGCCGCATGCCTGCAGCCCTGCTCTGGCTGATCTTCGCGTTGGGACTCGCTGGTGCGGAGGCGTTGACCGGCGACATGTCCCTGTTGATGCTCGGTGGCGGGGCGCTGGCGGCGGCCGCAACGAGTTGGCTGCTGAATTGGCCGATCTGGGCCGACGGGGCGGTATTCCTGGTGGTTTCGGTTCTCTTGCTGGTGCTAGTGCGTCCTTCGCTGCGGCGGCGGCTGACGCCAGCGAAGGGAGTATCGACGGGGGTGCAGGCGCTGGAGGGCAAGAACGCGCTGGTTGTCGACCGCGTCGCACGAGACGCAGGTCAAGTGAAATTGGACGGTCAACTGTGGACGGCGCGGCCGTTCGACGACGCCGACGTCTATGAGCCCGGCGAGTTGGTAACCGTCATGCGCATCGACGGTGCCACCGCGGTGGTGTGGAAAAACATCTAAGCCCTCTGGAGCAATAGGAGAACCCAATGCAAGGTGCGGTTGCTGGTCTGGTGATGCTAGCTGTTTTAGTGATTTTCGCCGCCATCGTGGTGGCCAAATCGGTGGCATTGATCCCGCAGGCGGAGGCCGCGGTGATCGAACGGTTGGGCCGGTACAGCCGCACGGTCAGCGGGCAGCTGACCTTGCTGGTGCCGTTCATCGACCGGGTCCGCGCCCGGGTGGATCTGCGGGAGCGCGTGGTGTCTTTCCCGCCGCAGCCGGTGATCACTGAGGACAACCTGACGCTCAACATCGATACCGTGGTCTATTTCCAGGTCACCAACCCGAAGGCCGCGGTCTACGAGATCAGCAATTACATCGTCGGCGTTGAGCAGCTGACCACAACCACGCTGCGCAATGTGGTGGGTGGCATGACGCTGGAGCAGACGCTGACGTCCAGAGAGGTGATCAACCGGCAGCTGCGCGGGGTGCTCGACGAAGCGACCGGCCGCTGGGGGCTGCGCGTGGCCCGCGTGGAACTGCGCAGCATCGACCCGCCGCCGTCGATTCAGGCATCGATGGAAAAGCAGA
Source organism: uncultured Mycobacterium sp. (assembly GCF_964249325.1). Lineage (NCBI taxonomy): Bacteria > Bacillati > Actinomycetota > Actinomycetes > Mycobacteriales > Mycobacteriaceae > Mycobacterium > uncultured Mycobacterium sp. The sequence continues at coordinate 24,727 of NZ_CAXUCH010000037.1, forward strand.
TGAAGGCCGACCGGGAGAAGCGGGCGATGATCTTGACGGCCGAGGGCAATCGCGAGTCGGCGATCAAGCAGGCCGAGGGCCAAAAGCAGGCGCAGATCCTGCAAGCCGAGGGCGCCAAGCAGGCGGCGATCTTGGCGGCGGAGGCCGACCGGCAGTCCCGAATGCTGCGGGCGCAAGGGCAACGGGCGGCGGCGTACTTGCAGGCCCAGGGCCAAGCCAAGGCCATCGAGAAGACGTTCGCCGCGATCAAGGCCGGCAGGCCCACGCCCGAACTGCTGGCCTACCAGTATTTGCAGGTGCTGCCGCAGCTGGCCCAGGGTGAAGCGAACAAGGTGTGGGTGGTGCCCAGCGACTTCGGCTCGGCCTTGCAGGGATTCACCAAACTGCTGGGCGCACCCGGTGACGACGGGGTGTACCGGTACCAGCCGTCGCCGGTCGAGGACGTGCCCACGCCTCAAGACGACAGCGACGAGATCGCCGATTGGTTCTCGACGCAGACCGACCCCGCGATCATGCAGGCGGTGGCCAAGGCCGAGGCCGACGCGCGCAAGCCGGTGGAGGGCCCGGTCGGGACGACGCCTGAGTTGGGTCAATAAAATAACGCAATGAGCTTTGTCACATCGCCGAAAACATATGCGGCACTAGCGGCCTTCCAAGCCGGGGATGCGGTGGCATGCGCGGTGCCGCTACCGGCCATCACCAAATCCCTTGACACGGTCGGTGTTCCGACTGATATCCGGTGGATTTTTCCGCTTGTCAAAGCTGCCGCGGCAGTGGGGTTGCTGTCAGTATTCCGGTTTCCGGCGCTGGCCCGGCTGACCACGGCGATGCTGACACTGTATTTCGCGCTTGCGGTGGGTGCTCACATTCGGGTGCGCGACCGCGTCGTCAACGCAATTCCGGCGGCATCGTTTCTGGTGACGTTCGCCGCGATGACGGCCAACGGGCCCGATCCGCGGGTCTGACGCCGGGCTTCGCCGTCTTCGGCCTGCTGACACCGACTCTTTACGGATCGCCATGATGGGGCTGCCAGGTCGTCCGGTACGCCGTATCGCTGAACCTTGCCGTGGTGGCTAAGCTGGTAATCGCGCCAATTGGCTTGGAGGAACTGTGGACATCGTCCTCGGTGTGTCGATGGCCCCCACGACGGTCCGCATGGTGCTCGTCGAAGGGGAAAACGCCGACGGAGCCACCGTCGACGAAGACGGCTTCGACTTCCCCGCTGACGAGGGGTCGGCAACCACCAGCGCGCCGCAGCGGGTGATCGCGGCCATCCTCGGAACTCGGGAGAGCGCTGCAGAAGGCGATTACCACCTCGCGGCAACCGGGGTCACGTGGACCGACCCTGTCGAAGCCGCCGCGCTCCGTGACGCGCTGGCGGACCACAAGGTCGAGAACGTCATGCTGGTCTCGGCGTTTCTGGCCGCGGCCGCTTTGACACAGTCGGTCGGTAGCGCTGTGGGCTATAGCGACACCGGGCTGCTGTTCCTGGAGCGCGACGCCGCGACGCTGGCGATCGTCGACTCGACCGACGGTTCGATCACCGATGTACGCCGGCGGCCAGTGCAGGGCGCAGCACCACTCAGCGAGTTAACCGACCTGATGGCCCAGTTGGATGCGCTGGAGTCCCCGCCAGAGGGAGTCTTTGTCGTCGGCGCTGGCGTTGACATCACCGCGATCAAGCCCCACCTGGAGGCGGCAACTGCGTTGCCGGTGAGCGTCCCCGAAGAGCCCGACATGGCACTGGCCCGAGGCGCCGCCTTGGCGTCAGCCAATGCGCCGCTGTTCGCCTCGTCGACCGCCGCTGTCGCCTACTCCCAAGTCCCGGATTGGACGACGGCCGGAGTGGTCGAGCCATATGTGGCCGACGCCGATGCGGGTAACCCGCTGGCTTATCTCGCCGCAACCGAAGACGACGCCTACACCGCCGTCGACGCTGACTTCGGCGGCGAGGACCAGGGCCGCAAGCCCTTGCTGGTGGCGCTTAGCGTCATGACGATCTTCTTTGTTGGGGTTTTCGCGCTGGTGGTTTCCCTGGGCATTCGTGCTCGCCCAGCGATGAGTCAGCAGCCCAGCGTCGCTGGAAACCTCATTTATCCGGTGAAGGAGGCGCCCGCGCCTGCTCCGAAGTC
>NZ_CAXUCH010000038.1:0-26843 GCF_964249325.1 uncultured Mycobacterium sp.
GGGTCAGCGTGGTGGTGCGCAACTGGACCGGCGCCAGGTAGGCGTCGGTGAGTCGGGTGCAGGTGTCCTTGATGTAGGTGTCCTGTTCGGGCTCGGGGGGCAGGGCGTCATGGAACTTCTCGGCCAGGTTGACCGTGCCGGTGACCTCCATCGCGTGGGGGGCCGCGCAGTCCACCGGGACGTCGGTCGGCTGGTTGGCGGACAGGTCGATACCGAGGCAGGTGCCGGCCGGCCAGACCTTGGACTGGTCGAGGTCGGCGACCTTGCCTTTGAACGGGGTCTGCTGGTTATCCGCGCCGGGCAGCTGCAGTCCGCACAGCATGCGGCGCTCACCGGACTGCCGCCATGCCCGATCACCGGACCACAGCATGCTGATGCTGAACTTGCTGTTGGGGTCGAACCGGGTGCCGAGGTAGCGGCGCACGGCGGCTTCGCATTGCTCCTGGCTGATCTGTTCGATGCGCGCGGCCGACGGCGGGGCGGCGTCGGGCGCGTATTCCGAACCCGGGAACGCCCGCATGTCGATGGACTCGGCGACCTCGAAGCGGTGCTCGTCTTTGCAGTCGACGATGGTCGCTGCCTCGGGCATCCGGTCAGGCCACATCAGGCAGTTACCGGCGGCGGCGTGGTTGAAAGCTTCGTTGCCTTTGGCGCCGGTGCTCGGCACCGGGTCGATGTAGCCGGCCAGCCGGCCGGGCCGGCTACCGTCGATGGGAGCCACGGTGACCACTCCGGCGATCAGCAGACCACCCAGAGCGGTCAGTAACAGCGCGCGCCGGGTCGACGAGGCGTGCAAACTATGCAGCCACTCGAATCGCGCCAGCCAGTGTCTTGGCTGCTCCGCGGGCGGATGTTCCCGCTCAGGTGCGTCTGGCATCCGCTCCATTCTGACAGGCGCCGGCTCGCGCAGCGAAAGGTGTTACTTGTGGGGCAGTTGTGGCGGTGTCTTCGGCCGGCTGGCCCGGCGGATGTCCGGCGGCTCAGGCAAAAGTAGCCTCAGGGCGTGATCGACCTGAGGCTCCTGCGCGACGACCCCGACGCTGTACGCCGCTCCCAGATCAGCCGCGGTGAAGACCCGGCCATCGTGGACGCGTTGCTGGCCGCCGATACGGCCCGGCGCACCGCGATCGCGCGAGCTGATTCACTGCGCGCCGAGCAGAAGGCCGCGAGCAAGAAAGTGGGCGCCGCATCCGAGCAGGAACGTCCGGCGCTGTTGGAGCGGGCCAAAGAGTTGGCCGAGCAGGTCAAGGCCGCCGAGGCTGAGCAGGCCGACGCCGAGGCAGCGTTCACCGCGGCGCACATGGCGATCCCCAACGTCATCATCGACGGCGTGCCCGCCGGGGGCGAGGACGACTACGCGGTCCTCGGCGTCGTCGGTGAACCCGCCGGCATCGAAAACCCACGGGACCACTTGGAACTCGGAGAATCACTGGGGCTTATCGACATGGCGCGCGGCGCCAAGGTGTCCGGGTCGCGGTTTTACTTCCTGACCGGCCGCGGTGCCCTGTTGCAGCTCGGTCTTCTGCAGCTTGCGCTGCGGCTAGCCGTCGACAACGGCTTCTTCCCGATCATCCCGCCGGTGCTGGTGCGCCCAGAGGTGATGTCGGGAACCGGCTTTCTCGGCGCCCACGCCGAAGAGGTGTATCGCATCGAAGCCGACGACCTGTATCTCGTGGGCACCTCGGAGGTGCCGTTGGCGGGCTTTCACGCCGACGAGATCTTGGACCTGTCGGCCGGCCCGCTGCGGTACGTGGGCTGGTCGTCGTGCTTTCGACGCGAAGCCGGCAGCTATGGCAAAGACACCCGCGGCATCATCCGGGTGCATCAGTTCGACAAGGTGGAGGCATTCGTCTACTGCGAACCCGATGACTCCGAGGCCGAGCACCAGCGGCTGCTGGGCTGGCAGCGTGAGATGCTCTCCCGTATCGAGGTGCCCTACCGCGTTATCGACGTCGCGGCAGGCGATCTCGGCTCGTCAGCGGCTCGCAAATTCGACTGCGAAGCGTGGCTGCCGTCCCAGCATGCCTACCGTGAGCTGACGTCGACGTCGAACTGCACCACCTTTCAGGCGCGCCGGCTTGCGACCCGCTACCGCGACCCGAACGGCAAGCCGCAGATCGCCGCTACGCTCAACGGCACATTGGCCACCACCCGCTGGCTGGTGGCGATCCTGGAGAACCACCAGCGGCCCGACGGCAGCGTGCGGGTGCCCGATGCTCTGGTCCCGTTCGTGGGCACCGAGGTGTTAGAGCCGGTGCGTTCTCCCTGACCCCGGGCAGCCCGTGTGCGGGCAAGCCGTCTACTGGTCAAGTAACGGCCGCCCTAGGCGCTGACGGCCGGCGCGGGCTGCGATCGGGCATGCCGACGCTGGCGCTCCAGCGTGGCGAAGTAGAACGCGAACGCGAATGCGAAACTGGTGAACAGGCTGGAGACGAAGAACAGCCAAGGCCGTCGCAAACCGCGCCGGTAGCCGTCGACGATGGTGAACAACGGCAGCAGCACGACATTGGCGATCGTGTAGTCCTGACTGGCCGAACTGGCCGCCGGATTGGTGAACATTAGCCGGATGTAGTCCGACCAGCTGCCGGGTCCCCAGATCGGATTTGTCGATCCCGCCGAATACTCCCGCACAAAGCGGATGTTGAAGTACCAGCCCAACACCACCGACGCGATGCCGACGGCGTAGTACACCCACTCCAGCGGCGAGAACAGTGGTCCGCCCGATGGCCTGGCGAAAACGTTCGGGTTCGAGGCGACGATCCAGGTGATCACCGTCAGACCGAGCAGCGCGTGGACAAGCAGCGAAACCATGCCTCGCAGTTTCCTCATCCAGCGGCAGTTTTGTCAATATTGACATAAGTAGAGAAAGGTACGGTACTGACATGGCCCGGCCCGCGCAGACCGCGCGCAGCGAACGCACCCGCGAGGCGTTGCGGCAAGCTGCCCTGGTGCGGTTTTTGGCCCAGGGCTTCGAGGAGACGTCGGCCGAGCAGATCGCGGCGGACGCCGGGGTGTCGCTGCGGACGTTTTATCGGCACTTCTCCTCGAAACACGATCTGCTGTTCGCCGACTACGACGCCGGGCTGCACTGGTTTCGTGCAGCGTTGGCCGCCCGCCCGACCGACGAGCCGATCACCGAGTCCGTGCAAGCGGCCATCTTCGCGTTTCCGTATGACGTTGACGCGGTGGCGAAGATCGCGGCGCTGCGGGACGCCGAACTCGACTCGGGCCGGATCGTCCGGCACATCCGCCAGGTCGAATCCGACTTCGCCGACGCCGTCGCCGAGCGGCTGAGTCGTGCGGCGCCGGCCGACACCGTGGCGGATCGGCTGCGGGTCACCGTGACCGCCCGCTGCATCGCCGCCGCGGTGTTCGGCGCGATGGAGGTCTGGATGCTCGGAGAGGACCGGTCACTGGCCGGGCTTGCCGGCTTGTGTCATGTCGCGCTGGCCTCGCTGGAGGAGGGGCTCCTGCGCCGCGGCGTATAGTTTTGTCACAATTGACAAAACAGACGATCCGTGCCAGCCTGCGCAGCAGCACGGCTGGAAGGGCGGAGCTTATGGCTGACTACGACGCAATCGTCATCGGAGCCGGACACAACGGGTTGGCCGCAGCGGTGATCCTGCAGCGCGCGGGCCTGCGCACCGTGTGCTTGGAGGCCAAACGCTATGCGGGCGGCATGGCCTCGACCGTCGAGTTGTTCGACGGCTACCGGTTCGAGATCGCCGGCTCGGTGCAGTTTCCGACGTCGGCGACGGTCACCCGAGAGCTGGGGCTGGACACCTTGCCGACCGTCGACTCCGCGGTCATGTCGGTAGCGCTGCGCGGAGTCGGCGACGATCCCGTCGTCCAGTACACCGACCCGGTGAAACTGTTGGCTCACCTGGGCGACGTGCACGGCGCAGACGCCGTCAACGGCATGGCGGGGCTGCTGGCCTGGAGCCAGGCGCCGACGCGCGCACTGGGCCGGTTCGAGGCCGGCGCGCCGCCGAAAACCCTCGACGAGATGTTTGCCTGCGCCACAAATGAATTCGAACGCTCAGCGATCGACGACATGCTGTTCGGCTCGGTCACCGATGTCCTGGACCGGTACCTCCCGGATCGGGAAAAGCACGCTGCGCTGCGCGGCTCGTTCACGGTGTTGGCCGTCAACACCCTCTACCGCGGGCCGGCCACACCGGGTAGCGCGGCCGCGCTGGCGTTCGGGCTGGGCGTCCCAGACGCCGACACCGTGCTGATGAAGAAGCTGCGCGGCGGGATCGGCGCGCTCACCGCACATTTGCGGGACCTGTTCGACACCCACGGCGGCGACCTGCGGCTGCGCACCAAGGTGACCGAAATCGTCGTCGGCGACGGCCGAGTGGGCGGTGTACGTACCGAAACCGGAGACACGGTGAGAGCCCCGGTCGTAGTCTCCGCGGTCGCTCCGGATCTGACCATCAACGGGCTGATCGATCCCGCCGCACTGCCGGCCGACATCCGGGAGCGCTACGCGCGCATCGACCACCGCGGCAGCTATCTGCAGATGCACTTCGCGCTCGACGCGCCGCCGCAGTTCGCTGCGCCCTACGAGGCCCTCAACGACCCGGACATGCAGGCATCCATCGGCCTTTTCAGCACCCCCGAAGAAGTGCAGCAGCAATGGGAGGACTGTCGGCGCGGGATCGTCCCGGCCGACCCGACCTTGGTGCTGCAGATCCCGTCGTTGCACGATCCGCAGCTTGCGCCGCCGGGCAAACACGCCGCGTCGGCGTTCGCGCTGTGGTTCCCGATCGAAGGCGGCGCGCATTCCTACGGCCAGATGAAGGCCGAGATGGGGCAGCGGGTGATCGACAAGATCACCCGGCTGGCACCGAATTTCGAGCGCAACATCATCCGGCACACCACGTTCACTCCGCGCCACATGGGCACGATGTTCGGCGCGCCCGGCGGCGACTATTGCCACGGCCTGTTGAACCCCAACCAGATCGGCCCGAACCGGCCCGGACCGAAAGGTTTTCTGGGCCAGCCGATCCCGCTCGACGGGCTCTACCTGGCCAGCGCGGGTTGCCACGGCGGGCCGGGCATAACGTTCCTGCCCGGCTACAACGCGGCACATCAGGTGCTGGCCGAGACCGGCCGCTAACGGGCCTGACCCAGCAATTCGTCGAGCAGCGTGGTGAACTCCTGCGGATTGGCCGGAGTCAATGCGGGGCTGGGCCGAGTGCCCGGCACATCCAACGTGATCAACGTCGACTTCAGCGGCCGACGCACGTCCAACGGCAGCCAGCGGCGCAGATCCGAGCTGCCCCAGATGCGGAACCGGTGCCAGAACAGGCCCAGCGGCTCGGCTTTGTAGCCCCGGACGCTGCGCAGCGGGATGACTTTCGACGTGCCTGACGGAAAGTGGTAGCGGCGCAACGTGATCGCTTCGCGATCGAGCTGCACGAGCCCGTCGTCGTAGCAATCGTTCGGTGCCATGCTCACAGGCGCCTGCACCGAAGCTCGTGACCGCGGGACGTCAGGCAGCGGCCGCTATCCAGGTCCCACTGCCACCCGTGCAGGTTACAGGTCAGCGTGTTGTCCTCCACCACACCGAACCTCGACAGGTCAGCCTTCAGGTGCGGGCAGCGGCGCTGAATTTCCCAGCCGTCCAGGCTGATCGACGCGGTGTCGTCGTGCGCTTCGGCGAACCAGCCGTCGGCATAGGCGATACGCTCGTCGGTCAGACACTTGAAGAACGTGTACAGGTACTCGTTGTAGCCACCGACCCGCGAGGCCTTGAAGCGGGTGGACAAGAAGATCGTGTTGACCCAGTCAGGCTCGTTGTCGCGCAGCACGGTGCACACCAGCTCCGGCGCGATCTCGAACGAGTAGCGGAACTTCTCGTCGGGAATCGGTTCGCGTACCGTGCGTTTCGGAAAGTCAAGGACTACAGCTTCTTTGCCGAGCACCAGTTCGACGGGGTAGCCGATGCCGTCGCAGATCTCGTCGCTTTGCGACATGATCGGTTCGAACAGTGCCCGCAGCGGGTCCAGCAGCGGCTCGCCGGACGCCGGCGCCCAGCCGGCCTTCTCCGCCGTGATCACCGGCGCCATCCGCGCGGCATAGTCCGCGACGTAGGCGGCCTTGCCGGTGGTAAAGATCGCCTCGACCTCGTCGACTGGCAGCGGATGGGTCAACGAATGCAACTGTGCCCCAGTGAAGTCAGCGGTCGAGCCGGGGATCATCAGCAGGCCGCGGTCGTGGCCGTGGGCGCGCATCTGCTCCAGGAACACCATCTGGTCGGGGAAGATGTTGGCGGGATCGCCGCGGTCGTCGTTGAGGTGGCGCAGCTCCGGATCCAAAAAGCACGGTGGGCCCGCCGACGGGATTACCCAGCTGGCGCCGACCTGAGCGATGTACTGGCGCGCGCGGTCCATCTGGCGTTGGCGTTTTTGGGTGCCGAACGCTTGTTTGGCCCGCACGGGCATGTCGTAGACCATCGGGTACCAGATCGCGCCGGAGTATTGCAGCATGTGGACGTCGATGTGGCCGAATTCGGCGGCCAGCACGTCGAGATCCACCGGCCGGGCGTCGTTCATGTTGAAAGCGGTTGTTTCGCCATCGGAAACCACCAGCGCGGAGTCGCCGATCGGACCATCGGCGGGGGCGCGCAGCGCGATGATCATGACATCGAGAGCGCCTTTGGGGCCGTCGACGCGGTGCTTGACCGAGTCGGTGGTCTCGAAGAACTGGTGAAAGCCCAGCTTCTCCAGTTCAGTCCGCAGGTCGGGCACCGGGTAATCCGGCAGCAGCACCACCGCGTCCTTGTTGACGTGGGCGCGCAGCAACTTCGCGTCGAAATGGTCTCTGTGCAGATGCGAGATATAGAGGTAGTCGCAGTGGCCCACTCGGTCCCAGTCAAGTGTGCTGTTGTCCGGGAACGGGAACCACGCCGCGAAGTAGGCCGGATTGACCCAGGGATCGCACAGGATGCTTCCTGCGCGGGTCTCGATCAGGAAGCCGGCGTGGCCGACGCTGGTGACCTGCACTAATGCCTTCCGGTGAAGTTAAGACCTGCGATGTGCCGCTCTCGAGCTTAGCGGCAGCACCACGCGTGAGGCCGATGGTTGCCTACCACCGCAGGTATCGGCGCGGGCGCGGCGAGCCGGCGCTACCCGACTCCACACGCTCTAAGAGTCCAAGCGGGCGAACTGGCCGTGCCGGTATTGGTCGACACACGTTGATCGCCTGACCTTGCCGCTGGTGGTAATCGGTATCGAACCAGGTGACACCAGAACAAGATCCGCGACGCTAAGACCGTGCGTGTTTGAGATCGCCGAAGTGACTTCACGTTTGACGTCGGCCAGCTGTTCGGCCACCTCCTCGGCGGACTTGCCCCGCTTCTTGACTTCGATGATGACGACAAGTTTCTCCGTGTGTGCATCCGGAACCGCTATCGCCGCGCACCGACCCCTCGTGATCTCCTGGACCGTCGCTTCGATGTCGTCGGGGGAGTGGTTTCGCCCGTAGACAATCAAAAGGTCCTTGATGCGGCCGATGACGAACAACTCATCGTCAAAGACAAATCCCGAGTCCCCGGTGCGGAGCCAAGGTCCCTCTGGAGTACCGACCGACGGAGCGACAAGTGTTCCGCCGAAGGTACTTTCGGTCTCGTGGGGTTTCTGCCAATAGCCCATTGCGACGTTGTTGCCGTGCACCCAGATCTCACCGACTGTTCCCGCCGGGCACTCGATACGTGTTTCGGGATCAACGATACGGATTAGCGGTGAATGCGGCATCCCGTAACTGACCAGCGGTGTACCAGTTCCGCGTTCGCAGCGCTCCGCCTTGCCGGCGGTTAGCTTCTCGGATTCGAAACACACGAAAGCCGGTGCTTGAGCCGCTGTGCGGGTCGCCACGTATACCGTTGCCTCCGCGAGTCCATACGACGGGCGAATCACTTCCTCTCGCAATTTGAACGGGGCGAACCGCTGGGTGAAGCGGCGCAGCGTCGCCGGGTGTACCCGTTCACTACCGGTGGCGATGACGAGGACGTCGGAGAGATCAAGTCCGGCCATATCATCGTCCGATGTCTTTCGCGCCGTCAGCTCGAACGCGAAGTTGGGCGCTGCTGAGTATGCCTTGGTATTGCTTGCCAGCAGTTGCATCCACCGCGCCGGCCGTTGCAGGAACGCGACCGGGCTCGTGAGCACGGCGTGAAGTCCGGTCAAAATAGGCCCGCACATCCCCAGATACAAACCCATGTCGTGATAGAACGGCAGCCACGACACAATGGTGGTGTCTGGTGGGGCCACTTTGCCGTGGTCCGCGAAGTAGTCGGACGTCAGCTGTTCAAAATTGGCGAGAATGTTTCTGTGCGACATCATGACGCCCGCCGGCTGACGGGTCGACCCCGACGTGTATTGCAAATACGCCGTACTGGGGTGTTTTTCGCGGCCGACAGAGAAGTCTGTCCGGGCCTCAAGATCCAGCGCGTCGACCTCGAGGACCGATGGAGCGGATTCGCCGGACTGCGACTTAACGTGTTCGGCTACGGTGCCTGCGACAGCGGACGTTGTGATAATGACCGACGGTGAAGCGTCACGCAGCACCGAGTTAACACGATCATCACTGACGCCACCTAGCGGAACGGAGAGCGGAACCGCTATCTGTCCCGCCTGCAATGTGCCGAGAAACGCGACGATGTAGTCAAGCCCCTGCGGTGCCAAAATCACAGAGCGGTCACCGGTCGAGCCGCGCCGCCGAAGAGCATCTGCGACATTTAGCGTGCGCCGATACAGCTGCGACCAAGTCATAATTTGCGCAGCGCCGGCCCAGTCGTGCTCGTAATCGATAAACGTGTACGCCAGGTCATCGGGCTGCAGGCTCGCGCGTTCGTACAGCAAGGTCAATATGGAAGTGTCAACCACGCGCGTCACGTTACCGTGGCCAACGCCGACATACGCTCGGAAACAGCAGCTAACTTCGGGCCTGACTTTGCGCTGCTCGGCTGTCAAAAGAAAGATCGTCGATCGCTCTAACTATTCGAGTCGAACCGACCCCCAATCAGCAGCGATCGCCTACAGTACAACTTCGATCGGAGGGCAGCAATTGGGCAGACGCAGGCGTCGCGACTGGTCGAACAAGGTGCCACGCCCTGCGTCGATGAGCGCACGAAGCTGCGTAGTCGTTGCTGTGAGGAGGCAAAATGGTTTCATTGGGGGCGATCGATGGTGGGGACCGCTCATCTTCAGCGAAGACTTCGCCCACTGTAGGCACTGCGCAGGCGACTCCGGTTGCCATCATCGGCATGGCCTGCCGGCTTCCCGGCGGTATCGACTCGCCTGAGCTGCTGTGGGAGGCGTTGCTGCGCGGCGATGACCTGGTCACCGAGGTTCCGCCGGACCGTTGGGACGCCGACGAGTACTACGACCCCGAGCCCGGGGTGCCGGGTCGGTCGGTGTCGAAGTGGGGCGCATTCATCGATGACGTTGCCGGCTTCGATGCCGATTTCTTCGGAATCAGTGACGCGGAGGCCACCGCGATCGACCCGCAACACCGGTTGTTGCTGGAAACCTGTTGGGAGGCAGTCGAGCACGCGGGGATTAACCCGCTAAAGTTGGCCGGCTCACAGACCGGTGTCTACGTGGCTTTGGGGCATAACGATTACCAACTGCTGGCCGCCGATGCCCACGCGTTGGAGGGGCCCTACGGGTTCTTGGGCAACGGCTACTGCATGGCCTCCGGGCGTATCGCGTTCGCCCTCGGGCTGCATGGTCCCGCCCTGACGGTCGATACCGCATGCTCGGCCGGCCTGGTGATTGTGCACATGGCATGTCGCAGCCTGCACGACGGCGAATGTGATCTTGCCCTGGCAGGCGGTTCAGCGGTGGCGCTGGATCCGCGAAAGTTCACCGCGGGGTCGGCAGGCGGCATGCTGTCGCCGACCGGACACTGCAACGCCTTCGACGTCGCGGCGGACGGGTTCGTGGGTGGCGAGGGCACCGCCGTGGTATTGCTGAAACGGTTACCGGATGCGCTGCGCGATGGTGACCGGATCTTGGCTGTGGTGCGCGGCACCGCCCTGAACAACGACGGCCGCACGGTGACCATCACCACACCGTCGCAGCCCGCCCAGGTCGCGGCTTATCAGGCCGCATTGGCTGTGGCCGGCGTGGATCCGGGCAGTGTAGGCATGGTGGAGACACACGGCACCGGCACCCCTACTGGCGACCCTATCGAATTCGCCAGCCTGGCCGAGGTTTACGGCATCGACGGTCCCTGCGCGCTGGGAGCCGCCAAGACCAATTTCGGGCACAGCCAGTCGACCGCGGGAACATTGGGTTTGATTAAGACTGTCTTGGCCCTTCAGCATGGTGTTGTTCCACAGAATCTCCACTTCACCGGGCTACCCGACGAGCTCGCCCGAATCGATACCAAACTGTTTGTGCCGCAAGAAAATACACCATGGCCCACCAACGGTCACGCGCCGCGGCGGGCGGCGGTGTCGGCATACGGGTTCTCGGGAACCAACGCCCACGCCATCTTGGAGCAAGCTCCCGACATCCCGGAAACCACTGCACACCAACACAATGAGGAAGCGGAAGCGGCGATAACAACACCACTGCTGTTCCCGCTGTCGTCCACGTCGGCCGACGAACTGCGCCGCACCGCCGGCCGGCTCGCCGACTGGGTGCAAGCACATGACGATGTGGCCTTGCCGGATCTGGCCTACACACTGGCGCGTCGGCGAGCGCACCGCCCGGTGCGCACCGCAGTCCTCGCGAGCAGCAGGAGCGAGCTCACCAAAGCGTTGCGCGACGTAGCCGACGGCGATACGCCGTATCAGAGCGCGGTCGGACAGGACGACCGTGGACCGGTGTGGGTGTTTTCCGGGCAGGGTTCGCAGTGGGCGGCGATGGGCGCGCAGCTGCTGGCGACTGAGCCGGTGTTTGCCGCGACTGTCGAGCAAGCGGAGCCGCTGATTGCGGCCGAGTCCGGCTTTTCGGTGACCGAGGCGATCACGGCGCCTGAGGTCGTAATCGGTCAAGAGCGGATCCAGCCGACGCTGTTCACCATGCAAGTCGCGTTGGCGGCCACGCTGAAGGCATACGGGGTGCGTCCGGGCGCCGTCGTCGGGCACTCCCTCGGTGAGGCCGCGGCAGCTGTCGCCGCCGGCGCACTGTCGTTGGAAGACGGGCTGCGGGTGATCTGCCGCCGCTCGCAGCTGATGTCGCGTATCGCCGGCACCGGTGCCACGGCGACGGTGGAATTGCCTGCTAAGCAAGTGCTTTCGGAGCTGACCGCCCGCGGCATCAACGACGTCGTGGTGGCGATAGTGGCCTCGCCGCAGTCTACGGTGATTGCCGGTGCCGCCCAGACGGTTCATGACCTGGTTGCGGCCTGGGAGCAGCGCGATGTGATGGCCCGAGAGGTACCCACCGATGTCGCATTTCATTCGCCTCAAGTTGAGCCGGTACTCGATGAGCTGACCGAGGTACTGGCAGAGCTCAAGCCGATGACACCGGAAGTGCCCTTCTACTCGGCGACGCTGTTCGATCCGCGTGAGCAACCGGTGTGCGATGCCCGCTACTGGGCGGACAATATGCGCCGCATGGTGCGGTTCGCCGCGGCGGTGCAGGCCGCTCTGGAGGACGGCTACCGGGTCTTTGCCGAGCTCTCACCACACCCCCTGCTCAGCCACGCACTCGAGCAGACCGCTCGTAGTCTCGACATGCCGCTGGCTGCGCTGGCCACTATGCGCCGCGAACAAGCGCTGCCCTACGGGTTGCGGGGCGTTGTGGCGGATCTGCACAGTGCGGGTGCCGCGGTGGACTTTTCGGTGCTGTATCCCGCTGGGCGGCTGGTGGATGCGCCCCTGCCGACCTGGACGCACCGTCAGTTGATGTGGAGCCGCGAGGCTCAGGAATCCCCGACGCACGGCGGTTGCGTCATTTCGGTGCATCCGCTGTTGGGCGCACATGTGCGCTTGCAGGAGGAACCGGAGCGCCACGTATGGCAAGGCGAGATCGGCACCGCCGCCCAGCCGTGGCTCGCTGACCACCAAATCCGTAATGTGCCTGTGCTTCCTGGAGCGGCTTACTGCGAGATGGCGTTAGCCGCGGCTCGCGCTGTCCTCGGTGAGGCCGCCGAGGTCCGCGACATCCGCTACGAGCAGGCGCTGCGGCTGGATGAGCAAACCACGGTCGGCGCTTCGGGGTCGGTGTCATCACCGGGCATCGTCGACTTCACCGTGGAGACAAACCAGGGTGGCCAGCAAGTGCGGCACGCCGCCGCCGTCCTGAAGGCCGCAGAGGATGAGCAGCCACCTGTGCGCGACATCTCCGCGCTACTGGCCGCGCATCCGGGTCGCGAGGAGGGCGACGAGGTGCGCACGCGCCTGGACCAGCGTGGTGTTCAGTTCGGTCCGGCGTTCACCGCTCTGGGCACCGTGCATACCGGCGACGGCGAAACCGACACCGTGCTGGCCGAGGTCGCGCTGCCCCGCCAAATCCGCTCCCAACAAGACGCTTACGGCGTGCACCCGGCGCTGCTGGATACCTGTTTTCAATGCAGTGAGGCGCACCCGGGAGTCCGGGCGTTGGGCGAAGAAGTGCTGGGGTTGCCGCGGGGGGCCCGGCGGCTACGCGCCTACGGCCCGGTTCGCAACGCTCGCTACTGCTACACCCGGGTGAGCAAAGCCGACAATTCCGGAGTCGAGGCCGACTTCGAACTGCTCGACGAGCAGGGGACAGTCCTGCTGACCCTGCAGGGCGCCCACTGGGGCGCCAGGGTCTCCGGCAACGCCCTCAACGAGCGGCTGTTGGGCGAACGGCTGCTGACGATCGAATGGCGGCACCGGGAATTGCCGGACGTGGAACAGGCCGACGCCGGAGCCTGGCTACTGATCAGCACAACCGCGACCGCGGATGTGGTGGCCACCAAGTTGACCGACGCTCTGAAAAGCTCCGGCGCGCAATGCACCACCATGTGCTGGCCGCCGCAGGCCGACCACACCTCGAACTCAGAACAGCTGGTAACTCATTTGAATGCCGGTGGATTCACCGGTGTGGTGATACTCACGGGACCGAAAAACGGTGGCGCCGAGGATCACTCCCCGCTGATGGGCCGTGAGTATGTGCAGCATCTGGTGCGCATCATGCGTGAGTTGCCGGAGATTTCTGCCGAGTCGCCGCGCCTGTACGTCGTGACCCGTAACGCCCAGATGGTT
The DNA here is from genome assembly GCF_964249325.1 of uncultured Mycobacterium sp. Classification (NCBI taxonomy): domain Bacteria; kingdom Bacillati; phylum Actinomycetota; class Actinomycetes; order Mycobacteriales; family Mycobacteriaceae; genus Mycobacterium; species uncultured Mycobacterium sp. The sequence goes on from NZ_CAXUCH010000038.1 coordinate 13,196, forward strand.
CGGGCCGGTGATGTGGCCAACCTGGAGCAGGCAGGGCTGCGCGGTTTGGTCAGGGTGATCGGCACCGAGCATCCGCACCTGCGCGCCGCCCAGATCGATGTGGACGAAGCCACCGACGCCGAGCAGCTGGCGCGCCAACTGCTCGCCGACTCCGACGAAGACGAGACGGCCTGGCGAAACGGCTCGTGGTACACCGCGCGGTTGTCCCTTGCTCCGCTGCTCCCCGAGGAGCGGAAAACCGTCGTCGCGGACTATGAGCGCGACCGGATGCGCATGCAGATCCGCACACCAGGTGACCTGGAGACGATGGAACTCGTTGCGTGCGACCGGGTTCCGCCCGGACCTGGGCAAATTGAGGTCGCGGTCAACGCGTCCAGCATCAACTTCGCCGACGTGCTGGTTGCGTTTGGCCGTTACCCCGCCATCGAGGGCCGGCTACCGGAGCTGGGCACCGACTTCGCCGGAGTGGTGACTGCGGTTGGCCCAGACGTGACCGACCACAAGGTGGGCGATCATGTCGGCGGGCTGAGCCCCGACGGCTGTTGGGGCACGTTCGTCACCTGCAACGCACGCCTGGCGGTCACGCTGCCGGCCGGACTTTCCGACGAGCAAGCGGCGGCGGTGACCACCGCGCACGCCACCGCCTGGTACGGGCTGCACGACCTGGCGCGGATCAAGAGCGGTGACAAGGTTTTGATCCATTCCGGGACCGGGGGCGTGGGGCAGGCGGCAATCGCCATCGCCCGTGCCGCCGGAGCGGAGATATTCGCCACCGCGGGCAGTGAGCAGCGACGGAAGCTCTTGCGCGACATGGGTATCGAGCATGTCTACGACTCGCGAAGCCTAGAGTTCGCCGATGGCATACGCCGTGACACCGAAGGGTATGGCGTCGACATAGTGCTCAATTCGGTCACCGGCGCCGCCCAGCGCGCGGGCCTAGAATTGCTCTCCTTCGGCGGCCGATTCATCGAGATCGGCAAGCGTGACATTTACGGCGACACCCGATTGGGGCTTTTCCCGTTCCGGCGCAACCTCGCTTTCTACGGCGTCGACCTAGCGTTGATGACCGTAACTCACCCAGAGCGGCTGCGCGAGTTGTTGAGCACGGTGTATCGGCTCACCGCGGACGGTGAGTTGCCGACGCCGCAGAGCACCCGCTTCCCGCTGGCCGACACCGCCACAGCTATTCGGGTGATGAGCGGCGCGCAGCACACCGGGAAGCTGGTGCTGCAGGTGCCGCGCAGCGGGTGCAGGCGGGTGGTGGTTCCGCCGGCGCAAGCCCAGGTGTTCCGGCCTGACGGCGCCTACATAATCACCGGCGGGCTGGGGGGCCTGGGGCTGTTTTTGGCCGAGAAGATGGCTTCCCCTGGTTCCGGGCCCGGCTGCGGACGGATCGTACTGTCCTCGCGCTCGCAGCCAACCCCCGAGGCGCTGGAGGCGATCGAGCGTATCCGCGCGGTCGGTGCCGACGTCGTGGTGGAGTCCGGCGATATCGCCGAGGCCGGTACGGCGCAGCGGTTGGTCGCTACAGCGACCGCCACTGGGCTTGCCGTGCGCGGTGTGCTGCACCTGGCGGCGGTGATCGAGGATGCCACACTGACCAATATCAGCGACGACCTCATCGAGCGCGACTGGGCGCCAAAGGTTTACGGTGCGTGGAACCTGCACACTGCCACGGCTGACCAGCGGTTGGACTGGTTCTGCTCGTTCTCCTCGGCGGCCGCGTTGGTCGGCTCGCCGGGGCAGGGTGCCTACGCCGCAGCCAACAGCTGGCTGGACGCCTTCACCTTGTGGCGTCGGGCTCAGGGCCTCCCGGCGACCGCGATCGCCTGGAGCGCTTGGGCCGAGATCGGCCGCGCCACCGCCCTGGCAGAGGGCGGCGGCGTTGCTATCGGTCCCGAGGAGGGCGCTTACGCGTTTGAAGCGCTGCTACGTCACGACCGCGCCTACACCGGCTACGCGCCCATCACGGGTTCACCGTGGTTGACCGCATTCGCTCAGAGCAGCCCCTTCGCTGAAGCGTTCAGCTCCGTCGGTCAAAACGCAGCAGGCACAAGCAAACTGCTTGCTGAACTGAACGAGCTATCGGCGGACGAGTGGCCCACCCGGCTGCGGCGTCTGATCTCCGACCAGGTCACCCTGATCCTGCGTCGCAGCATCGATCCCGACAGGCCGCTTACCGAGTACGGCCTGGACTCGCTCGGGGCGCTCGAACTACGTGCCCGCATTGAGGCCGAAACCGGAATCCGCATCAATCCCGCTGACCTCACCACTATTGGCACCATTCGCGGTCTGGCAGGACTGTTATGCGAAAAGCTGGCGCCCGCAGAAGCTGCGTGAGAAACAAGGCACGCCAACAAGGTTGCGGTGCAGCTGCTCGGTTTGTCCCGGTCGCTGTCCTAGCTGCTCGACTCGGAAGATACTCCGGCCTGCGGGGGTAGTTTCCACACCCGCCGCTATGCCACTATGGGCAATCGCTGCTGCGCTGGCAACGCTGGGAGTAGCAGGCTTGTCCTGCGCCCTGAGGTTTTGGCTTGCAGCGCCGATAAGCACGGTGAGGAGAGGCCATGAAGACCATCCCGAAAATGTTGGTATCCGGGCTTGTTGGGCTTGTCGCGTTGGGCTTGCTGTTGTTTTTGCCTGCCGGCACGTTCAAGTACGGGCAAGCATGGGTGTTAGGTATGTTTTTTGTCTCGACCCGGATATTCAGCGCTTACTTGCTCCATGCGAACTCCGCGGTGCTTCAGCGGCGGATGCGTGGGGGACCGAAAGCCGAAACGCGATTGGTGCAAAAGATCGTGATGGGCGTTCTCTGGTTGTCGCTCGCAGGAACTTTGGTGGTCAGCGCCCTTGATCACCGCTTCGGCTGGTCGCCAGTAGCCATGCCGACCTGCTTGGTTGGTGATGTTCTGGTAGCCGTTGGGCTTGGCGTGGCCATGCTGGTGGTCATTGAGAACAGCCATGCGGCCGCAACCGTCCGGGTGGAGGCAGGCCAAAACCTCGTCTCTACTGGTCTGTATGGGCTGGTGCGGCACCCGATGTACGCCGGCAATGTCATCATGCTCGTGGGCATCCCGCTTGCGCTCGGTTCATATTGGGGACTCGTATTAGTCATCCCTGGGCTGCTCGTGCTCGTCTTGCGGATCCGCGACGAGGAGAAGCTGCTCCGAGAGGAGTTGGACGGATACCGCGAGTACACACAGAAGGTTCGCTACCGTCTGGTGCCGTGTATGTGGTAGCGGCCGCGCGACCTGCCGCTTGAACACATCGCCTTGGGAACCCGCAAGAACGCCGGTCGACTTTTCAGGTGCGTCACTACGGCCGCGTTTGTCAGCGGACCTGTGCTCATCTTCCGCCGGAACCCGCCGAACGGGATGACGGCAGGGTTGAGCAGTGGCCACGATGTCCCTGGCGTAAAACGTTGCCCGGACATAGCTTGTCGGCGTCTAGACGCCACCGGCGCGCCTCACGATTCAGGCTGCATGGCAGCCACGGACGGTGCTTGCGGACACCGCTACATCGCCATTGGCTTTACGAACCGGCAGGAAGCGCAATTTGTCTTGGTCGGTGCGACTAGCCAACTGCCGGTTGGCCGCCGGCTGTGGCGGTGGTCAACGTCGAGGATAGGCTCCCGACGGCCTCGGCATCGGAGCCGTGACTGGGTCGCCGTCGTCGTAGTCCTCGGGTAGCAGCAGGGACCGTACCAGCGGACGTGGCCCGTCGGGCCGAAGCAATTGACTGGCGGGGCGGGGTCGTACTGTTTGCGGCCACCAGAACCAGCGTCCGAGCAGCGCGGCGATGGACGGTGTCATGAAGGAGCGCACGACTAGGGTGTCGAACAGTAGGCCCAAACCGATGGTGGTGCCGACTTGAGCGATGATGCGCAGGTCGCTGACGGCCATGGACATCATGGTGAAGGCGAACACCAGGCCGGCGTTGGTGACGACCTTGCCAGTGCCGCCCATTGCGCGGATGATGCCGGTGTTGATGCCGGCGGCTATTTCTTCTTTCATCCGGGATACCAGCAGCAGGTTGTAGTCCGACCCTACGGCCAGCAGGATGATCACGGACATCGGCAGCACCATCCAGTGCAGCTTGACGCCGAGAATGTATTGCCAGACCAGTACCGACAGCCCAAACGATGCGCCCAGTGAGAGTGCCACCGTGCCCACGATGACCAGTGCGGCGATGAAGCTTCGGGTGATGAGCAGCATGATGATAAAGATCAGGCACAGCGAACCGATGCCGGCGATCAACAGATCGTATCGGGAGCCGTCGGCCCAGTCCTTATAGGTGGACGCGGTGCCGGCGAGATAGATTTTCGCGGTGGTCAGCGGTGTGCCCTTGAGGGCTTCCTCGGCGGCCGTGCGGATCTGGTTGACCCGGGCGATGCCCTCGGCCGTCGCGGGTTCGCCGCGCTGGGAAATGATGAAGCGGGCTGCTTTGCCGTCCGGGGACAGGAAGGAATTCATCGCGCGCTGAAAGTCCTTGTTTTCGAAGACTTCCGGAGGCAGGTAGAACGAATCGTCGTTTCTGGCGGCATCGAAGGCCTGCCCCATGGCGGTGGCGTTGCTGCTGGCGTCTTCCATCTCGTCGAAGATCCCCGCCATGGTGCTGTGCATGGTCAGCGTCATGGTCCGAATGCTCTGCATGCTCGCGATCATCGGCGGGAAAAACTGCAGCATCTGCGGCAGCAGCGCATCCATTTGATCGAGGTCTTTCATGAGATCGTGCATCTTCTCGGTGAGCTCATCAACACCGTCGATACCGTCGAATATGGATCGCAGTGACCAGCAGATCGGAATGTCGTAGCAGTGCTTTTCCCAGTAGAAGTAGCTACGGATGGGCCGGAAGAAATCCTCGAAATCAGCGAGGTGATCCCGTTCTTCGTCGGTGAGAGCGATAATTTCCCGCGTTTCAGCAATCGTGCTGTGAGTCGCAGCGGTGACCTGTTGGGTCACCCCGTACATGTGTTGCATAATGCCGATCATTTTCGCCATGTCGTCGGCCTGCTTCAGCAAGTCGTTCATGCGGTATTTCATGTATTTCATGTCTTGCAGCTGGGTCGCGTTTTGCATGCTGAGCAAAAACGGGATCGACGTGTGACCAATCGGCGTGCCCTCCGGCCGCGTGATGCCCTGCACCCGTGAAATCCCCGGGATCCGGAACACCGCCTTGGCCAGTTTGTTGAGCACCAGGAAATCTGCTGGATTGCGCATATCATGATCGGACTCGATCATCAGAATGTCGGGCATCATCCGCGACTGCGAGAAATGACGGTCAGCGGCCGCGTACCCCGAATTGGCGGGCAGGGCTTTGGGGATGTAGAGCCGGTCGTTATAGCTGGTTTTATAGCCCGGCAGGGTCAGCAGACCAATCAACGCCAGCGCGCAGGTGGCCACCAGAATCGGCAGCGGCCAGCGCACAATCGCGGTCCCGACCCGGCGCCAGCGCCGGACTCTAATTGTGCGGGTTGGTTCGAATAAGCCAAACCGGCTGCCCACCGCGATAACTGCGGGCATCAACGTCAGCGCGACCGCCACCGCCACGAGCATGCCCACCGCGCAGGGCGCGCCCATGGTCTGAAAATAGGGCATCCGGGTAAAACTGAGGCAAAAGATCGCCCCCGCGATGGTCAAACCGGACGCCAAGACGACGCGAGCAACCCCGCGGTAGGTGGTGTAGTAAGCCTTCTCTGCGTCCTCACCTGCCTGACGTGCCTCATGATATCGGCCGAAGAAAAATATCGCGTAATCTGTTCCGGCCGCGATTGCCAGGGACACCAATAGGTTAATGGCGAACGTCGACAGTACCAGAACATTATTGTGACCGAGAAAGGCGACGATTCCCCGCGCCGCCGCTAATTCGATCCCGACCATTACGAGCAGCAAAACCACGGTGATGACCGAACGATAGACAAGCAGCAACATCGTGAAGATCATTAACACGGTCACCGCGGTGATCTTCACCACAGATTTGTTACCGCTGTGCTGCATGTCGACAATGAGCGGTGAAGCACCGGTGACATACGCCGTGACGCCCGGAGGCGGCGGGGTCCGCTTTACGATATCCCGCACCGCCGCTACCGACTCGTCCCCCAAGGTGGTGCCTTGGTTGCCGGCCAGATTCACTTGCACATACGCGGCCTTGCCGTCGGCGCTTTGCGCCCCCACCGCGGTGAGTCGATCGCCCCACAAGTCCTGCACGTGCTCCACGTGCCTCGGGTCGTCTCTTAACTCACGAATCAGCTCGGCATAATACTTATGAGCGTCTTCCCCGAGTGGCTGCTGGCCTTCCAGCACGACCATCGCGAAACTGTCCGAATCGGACTCTTTGAAGTCTTTGCCCATGCGCCTCATAGCCTGCGCCGACGGGGCATCGTCGGGACTCATCGACACCGAATGCTGCTGGCCGACCCGCTCCAGCGATGGAACTGCGAAAGTCACAAGCAGCGTCAGCGCCACCCACGCCAGAATGACCAACACTGAAAACCGGCGGATTGTCCGCGCTACCAATGGCGGCCGGGAGCTTTCGGTGCTCATGCGGCCTTCAACAGCCAGAAGGTAAACACTCGCTAGTTCCTCAGCAATACGGAGCGGACTAGTGGACGCGGTCCTAATGGCCGAAGTAATGCACTGGCGGGCCGCGGACGTATTTGTTGTGGCCACCAGAACCAGCGTCCGAGCAGCGCAGCGATAGACGGTGTCATGAAAGCACGGACGATGAGCGTGTCGAAGAGTAGACCGAGGCCGATGGTGGTGCCGATCTGAGCTATGATGGTCAGGTCGCTGACCACCATGGACATCATGGTGAAGGCAAACACCAACCCGGCACTCGTGACAACCTTGCCGGTACCCGCCATTGCACGGATAATGCCGGTATTTATCCCGGCGCCTATTTCCTCCTTCATCCGGGACACCAGCAGCAAATTGTAGTCAGACCCGACAGCCAGAAGGACAATCACCGACATCGCCAGTACCACCCAGTGTATTTGCATGCCGAGAAGGTACTGCCAAACGAGTACGGAAAGCCCAAATGACGCGCCTAGCGAAAGCGCTACGGTACCCACGATCACCAGGGCGGCGATAAAACTTCGCGTCATGATCAGCATGATGATAAAGATCAGGCACAGTGCAGCGACCGCCGCGATCAAGAGATCGTATTTGGACCCGTCCACTATGTCTTTCGCAATCGCTGCAGTGCCGGTGAGGTAGATCTTGGCGTCTTCTAGCGGAGTGCCCTTGAGTGCCTCCTCGGCCGCGGTTTTGATTGCGTCGACCCGCGCAATGCCCTCCGGCGACGCCGGATCGCCTTTTTGGGTAATGAGCATACGCGCCGCTTTCCCATCCGGCGACAAGAACACTTTCATAATTCGCTGGAGATCTTTGTTCTTGAAAACATCCGGAGGCAGGTAGAAAGTGTCGTCGTTTTTGGCCTTGTCGAAAGCCTTGCCCATGGCTGTCGCGTTGTCGCTGGAGTCTTCCATCTGCCCGAAGATGCCGGACATCGTGCTGTGCATGGTCAGCATCATGGTGCGCGTGCTCTGCATGGTCGCAATCATCGGTGGGAACTGGGTGAGCAACTGTGGCATAAGCACATCCAGTTGATCGAGATCTTTGACCAGGTCCTCCAGCTTATCGGTAATCTCGTCAACACCGTCGAGGGAATCGAATATCGACCTCAACGACCAGCAGATGGGAATGTCGTAACAGTGCCGTTCCCAGTAGAAGTAACTGCGGATAGGCCTCCAGAAATCCTCGAAATCCGCAATGTGATCACGCAACTCTGAGGTGACCGCTTCCACGTCATGGGTTTCGCGGACCATGTGATGAGTCGTATTGGTGAGCTGTTGCATCAGGGCATACATGCGCTGCATGGTGCTGATCGTTTTCGCCAACTCGTCGGCCTGCTTCAGCATGTCGTTCATGCGTAGTTTCTGAAATGCCAGATTTTGCAGCTGGCTGGCCTGTCCCATGCTCATGAAAAACGGTATTGATGTGTGTTGGATCGGATCTCCGGTGGGCCGAGTTATGGATTGCACGCTAGCGATCCCGGGAACGGCAAAGACGCCCTTTGCTAGTTTGTTCAATACCAAAAAATCTGCCGGATTACGCATATCGTGATCGGACTCGACCATGAGAATCTCGGGCATCATCATTCGCGACTCGGGAAAATGTCGCGATGCGACCGTAAACCCCTGGTTGCCCGGGATATCTTTCGGAATATATTTCTGGTCGTTGTAGCTGGGTCTGTATCCGGGCAGCGCTAATAAGCCGACAAGCGCGACTGCTAATGTCGCCGCGAGAATTGGTGCGGGCCAGCGGACGATCGACGTGCCCACCCGCCGCCATCCACGAGCCATAATTATGCGCCTGGGGTCGAATAGCCCAAGGCCGCTGCCTACCGCGATAACTGCCGGTACCAGCGTGAGCGCCACCGCGACCGCGACGAGCATACCGACCGCGCACGGAATCCCAATGGCTTGGAACGCGTTCAGCCGAGTAAAGCGAAGGCAGAAAAGGGCTCCGGCGATCGTCAAGCCGGAAGCCAAAACAACCTTGCCGACTCCGCGGTAAGTGGTGTAGTAAGCGGTTGTCCGATCCTCGCCGGCCTGCCGGGCTTCTTGATAGCGCCCCAAAAAGAATATTCCGTAGTCTGTTCCAGCTGCGATAGCGAGTGACGTCAGCAGGTTAACGACGAAGGTCGTGAGACCAATGAGCTCATGATGGCCCATGAACGCGACGACTCCGCGGGCCACCAGCAATTCGATCCCCACCATCAGCAACAACAGAATTACGGTGAAAACCGAACGGTAGACGATGAACAACATCGTGCAGATCACGACGAGGCTCACCGCCGTGATTGTGACGACCGTTCTGTTGCCACTGTGGTCCATATCCGCAGCGATAGCGGCCGGGCCGGTGACATACGCCTTGACCCCCGGCGGCGCAGGCGTCCGAGCCACGATGTCCCGAACTGCTTCGGCGGATTCGTTTCCCAGGGCCTGGCCTGGGTCGCCGGCGAGGTCCAATTGAACATAGGCGGCCTTACCATCGGCGCTTTGCGCGGCGCCCGATGTAAGTGGATCCCCCCAGAAGTTGTGGACGTGGGTCACATGCTTGGGATCGTCCGCCAGCTGGCGAATCAAGTGATCGTAGTATCGGTGAGCATCGTCGCCGAGTGGTTGCTGACCCTCCAATACGACCATGGCCACACTGCCGTCGTGGGCTTCCTTGAAGTCCTCGAGCATGCGCGCCGATGCCTTGAATGACGGCGCATCGGTGGGATTCAGCGATACCGAACGTTCCTTCTCGACCTTCTCCAGCGAGGGAACGGCGATAGTCACGATGAAGGCGAGCGCCAACCACGCCAAGATGATTGGTACCGAGAAACGATGGATCGTCCGCGCTAGGAACGGCGGCGTGGTGTGTCCGTTAGCTATGTGTTGGTCGATCATGCGGCCTTCAGCAGGCAGAAGGTAAAGGCGTTCATTTCGTTCGATATTCGTTCGGCTTTGACTTCACCGTCCACCAGGATGCGACAGCCAATGCTGGCGCTATCGCCCTGCGCGACAACACTTCCCACAGCTGTCGCCTCAGTGGTCTCGAAATCCAACGACCACGGCAAGCTCGCGTTGTCGATTCGCTGGGGGTCTGCATTGACGTCGAAATAGCTGATGGTGGCCACAGTTCCCGGAGGCCCGAAGACCTCGTATGTCAGGTGCTTCGGGTTGAACGGTTTGGTGTCGGTTATCTTGGTGTCGGCATACGAGGGGCTCTTCTGAGAGCCGAACACACTGTGGAGTCTTGTCACCGTGAATCCTCCGCTGGCGATGACCACGAGTATGACCAACGGAATCCACAACCGCCTCAAAACACCGAAAGTTCCTCGGCGGCCCCGCTGGCGGCTAACGTCTCGGCGACCCACGGTGGCCGGATCGGACCGGGTTTGCACATCTGGTTCGACCACCGCACCCCCTTCTCATTCCGCACGCTCGGCGCCATGTCCGCCGCTCGAACATGCAACTACACACCGGCCGCGACACGCCAGACGGCGGCACCTCGTTTTGGTGGACGTCGCAGGCTAGACCTGCGGCGGTCACCTCCAGTGAGCGGTGCTGCGACGAGCGCGCACGATCGTGACGAGTAAACCATGCCGGTAACGTCCACGTCGGTGCTTCGGGAACGATATGGGATCGTAATGCATACCACGTGCGCAAAGGTCCAGTACCGATGTTGCAGATGCATCAGCAAATCAGCACACCAGCGTCGCCCTCTCGCGGGGTGCAGGTTAGCTTCTGGGGCGTTCGCACAGAAAAGAAGAAGCGAACGCTCACCGGCCTCCAATAGGAGGCGGATCTCGAAACGGTCGTCGAAATCGGCGGACTACGGCCGGTGCCGTGTGGTGTCCCCAGCTGCCATCGAGGACAGTTACCGGCACTCGGGGACAATTGCTGTACCTTTTACGGCCAAGTTTTTCGGCCACGCCCGTTGACGCAGATCGCCCACCGCGGCCGCATGGCGCTGATCGACGCTTTCGCCACCGAACCGGAGGTGCCCGCAAGCGGAAGCTCGATTTCGGATTCGTGCTTGCCACGAGGCCTGACCGTATTCCGTTCCGCCTCATGATGATCGAATCCCAAAAGAGACCCGGTGTTGTCTCGCGGGAGCAGCGAGTACGAAAACGTCGTCGTCGGGAGACCGTGCCTGACCACTAGAGAAACATCACAAGCCAAACTCATCGCTCCAGGTTGCGGCAGGGGGGCAGCCGCCACCGCGCCGAACGGTGTGTGCCGCGCATCCAGTTAGTGAACTGTGGCGGGTCCCGATAGGTCATGTCAGGAACTTCTTGCTGAACCTCAGGAGCTTCTTGCTGAACCTCAGGAATTTTCGGCAAACCGCAGACCGACCCCGTGGGGCTTCAGTAGGGTTCGGACCGTTACATGCACGTCAACTAGGTGACTGGAGACTGGTGAGCATCAATCCGTTCGATGACGACAATGGCAGCTTCTTTGTCTTGGTGAACGACGAGGAGCAACACAGCCTGTGGCCGACCTTCGCAGATGTTCCAGCCGGCTGGCGGGTCGTATACGGCGAAGCGGACCGCGCTGCGTGTCTGGACTACATCGAACAGAACTGGCCCGATATACGGCCGAAGAGTCTGCGCGAGAGGCTGGCAAAGGGCCGGGCTTCAGAATAAGTAAACCCGGCTTTCTGACAGTACACCCTCTCGAGGGGGAGTTTTGATGGAATTCGACGGTGGGGCGCTTCCGCTGACGCGCGGGCAGCTGGATATATGGCTGGCGCAGGAAACGAGTGATTCCGATACGGAGTGGCACCTTGGCCTATTAGTACGAATCGACGGCGCGGTAGAACGTGATTCCCTTGAATGGGCCATCCGCCGAGCGGTGCGAGAAGCGGAACCGATCAGGGCCAACTTCTTCGAGGCGGATGGCCAGGTTTTTCAACGAACGATCGATTACCCGGATGTCGAACTGACATTTTATGACCTGAGCAGCTCACATGATCCCGTGCAGCAAGTCCGCGAGATAGCGTTATCCATTCAGCATACGCCAATGCCGTTCGACGGCCCGCTCTTCAAGTTCACTCTATTCCGGACTCGGATCGACGAATTCTACTTGTTCGGCTGTGGCCATCATATAGTCGTAGACGGGTCCGGCATTGCCCTAATCTCCCAGCGGGTTGCAGCTATCTACTCTGCAATTGTTTCTGGCGAGCCCGTCCCTCCTTCCCATTTCGGCTCGTTGCAAGACCTGGTCAATTGCGAGTTGGAGTACGAAGCCTCCCAGGATTTTCTCCAAGATCAGACGTATTGGAGCGGGAACCTTCCCTCGGAAAGCGGACCGACTTATCCGCTGCCACAAGCCTCGAGCGAGCAGGATCCGTATGGGTCTTCTGAGCCGGTTCAACTGGACCCTGCGGTCCTTCGCCGTGTTGCAGATTTCGCCCATGCGTGGAACGTGCCCGAATCATCGGTCATCACCGCGGCGTGCGCACTTTTGGTCCGTGGGTGGTCCCCCGAGTGCTCAGAGGTGGTGCTCGACTTCCCGGTCAGCAGGCGAGTAAGACCGGAATCAAAGACGCTTCCCGGGATGCTTTCCGGCGTTGTGCCGCTGGTGCTGAGGGTTTCGCCGGACTATCGAGTTGCCGAATTTTGCACGCATGTGGACACCCGAATACGGGAAGCGGTGCAGCATCAGCGGTTTCCGGTGCAAGCCCTTGAGCGCCAAGCCCGCCTACGCGGCCCAGGGCAGCCATCCGATCGAATCAGCGTCAACTTCCTCCCTGCTACGTTTGTTCTGCCCTTCGGTGGTGTCGCGGCGTCGGCGTCATTGACCAATGCCGGCCTGGTGCGCGGCTTTGGACTGATCTTCTCTCGCGCCGGTGACCAGCTTTTTCTCAGCACGACGGGCGCTGGGCAGCCGTTTTCGAATTTTGATGTCTCTGACTTAGCGAGGCGCTTGCAGCGGGTGTTGGCGGCGATGACCGCCGACGCGGGGCGGCGGTTGTCGTCTATGGATTTGCTTGATATGGCTGAGCGAGCCCGGCTGGATGAGTGGGGTAATCGCGCGCTGTTTAGCCAACCGTTGCCCACGCCGGTGTCGATTCCGGCGCTATGGGCCGCGCAAGTGGCGCGCACCCCGGAGGCGGTAGCGATCAGCTGCGGGGAGCGGTCGTGGACATACCGCGAGGTGGAGGAGGCCGCTAACCGGATGGCGCACCTTTTGGCCAGCCATGGGGCGGGCCCGGGTCAGTGCGTGGCGCTGCTGTTTTCCCGTTCCGCCGAAGCGGTCGTGGCGATCCTGGGAGTGCTCAAGAGCGGGGCAGCGTATCTGCCGATCGAACCGGCGCTGCCCGCGGCGCGCATGGAGTTCATGCTGGCCGATGCCGCGCCGGTGGCCGCGATCACAACCACCCGGCTGGCCGACCGGCTGGACGGGCACGACCTGCTGGTCATCGATATTGATGACCCCGGCATCCTCAGCTACCCAGCCACGGGCTTGCCGGCGCCGGCGCCTGAGGAAATCGCTTACCTGATCTATACCTCGGGCACCACCGGTGTTCCCAAGGGGGTGGCGGTGAGTCACCACAACGTCACCCAGCTGCTGAAAGAACTACCTGCATATCTGCCGGTGTCAGGGGTATGGACGTTGGGTCATACCTACGGGTTTGACATGTCGGTGTGGGAGATTTGGGGTGCGCTGCTAGGTGGCGGGCGGCTGGTGGTGGTGCCCGAAGCAGTGACCGGCTCCCCGGAAGACTTCCAGAACCTGTTGGTTGCTGAACAAGTCAGCGTGCTCACCCAGACTCCCTCGGCGGTGGGGATGCTTTCTCCAGAGGGATTGGAGTCAGTGGCGTTGGTGGTGGCCGGTGAGGCCTGCCCCTATGAGGTGGTGGATCGGTGGGCGCCAGGGCGGCTGATGATCAACGCCTACGGCCCCACCGAAACGGCGGTCGTTGTGACGATTAGCGCGCCGCTGGAACCGGGTGCGGATGTAGTGCCGATCGGCTCGCCTGTGCCGGGCGCGGCGTTGTTTGTGCTGGATGGCTGGCTGCGCCCGGTACCGGCGGGTGTGGTGGGGGAGTTGTATGCGGCCGGCGCCGGGGTGGCCTATGGGTATGTGGGC
>NZ_CAXUCH010000039.1:0-10229 GCF_964249325.1 uncultured Mycobacterium sp.
TCATGCTGCAGCAGACGCCGGTGGCCCGGGTAGCACCGGTCTGGCAGGACTGGGTGGCGCGCTGGCCCACCGCCTCGGCGACGGCGGCGGCCAGCCCGGCCGACCTGCTGCGCGCCTGGGGCAAGCTGGGCTACCCGCGCCGCGCCAAGCGACTGCACGAGTGCGCCACCGTGATCGCCCAAGACCACGACGATATGGTTCCCCGCGACGTCGAGACGCTGCTGACACTGCCCGGCGTGGGCGGCTACACCGCGCGGGCGGTGGCCTGCTTCGCCTACCGCCAGCCGGTGCCGGTGGTCGACACCAACGTGCGCCGGGTGGTTGCTCGCGCTGTGCACGGCCGCGCCGACGCGGCGGCGTCGTCGTCGGTCCGCGACCACGCCGAAGTCGGGGCACTGCTGCCGGATAACCAACTGGCACATCGGTTTTCGGCGGCTCTGATGGAGTTGGGTGCCACGGTGTGCACCGCACGCAGCCCGCGCTGCGGATTGTGTCCGCTGACAGAGTGCGCATGGCGGCGAGCCGGCTATCCACCCACTCTTGGGCCGGGACGGAAAGTTCAAAGCTACGCGGGAACCGACCGTCAGGTTCGCGGATGCCTACTGGACGTGTTGCGCGGCAAGGATTGTCCTGTCACCAAGGCCGAGCTGGACGTGGCGTGGTTGAGCGACATCCAGCAGCGTGAGCGCGCCCTGGATTCGCTGCTCGCCGATGGCCTGGTCACGCGAACCGCCGACGGCCGATATGCGCTAGCGGGCGACGCGCCGTAGGAACGACTCGACCGCCTGCTGGTAGGTGTGCGGGGCCTCGTCATGCACCAGATGGCCTGCTTCTGGTACATGCAAATACCTTGTGCAGTAACCTGTTTCGTACATTTTGCGCATCTGGCCGGGAGGTGTGACGGAGTTACCCGCCTCGATCAGCAGCGCCGGTGCGCGCACCGCCTGCCACTGTTCCCAGTAGTCGCGGGTGCCCCACTCAGCGGCGATCTCGATCCAGCGTTCGACGTGGCCGTGCAGGCGCCAACCGATCGCGGTCCGGTCGAAAGCGTCCAGGAAGTACTGGCCGGCGACGGGCCCGAATTTCGCGAATACCTTTTCCGCAGCGTCAAATTCGACCGGCAGGGCATGCAGCCACGGCTCCCATGGCCCCGTGGTGCGGCCACGAAAATCGGGTGCCATGTCCTCCACCACCAACGCCGAAACCAGTTCGGGCTGCTCCGCCGCCAGACACCACGAATGCAATGCGCCCATCGAGTGCCCGATCAGCCGCGCAGGCGTTCCCAATCCACTCACCGCGTCGCGTAGCTCGGCAACGAAGCGTTCGGTGCTGATCGGGTAGGGGTCGGCGACGTCGCGGCCGCGGTGCCACGGGGCGTCGTAGGTATACACGGTGCCCAGCCGAGCCAGCCACGGTAGCTGGCGCGACCAGGTGCTGCCCCGGCCCATCAAGCCGTGCACCAGTACCAGCGGTTGGCCGTCTCCACCGCGGCGGGTCAGCAGGTCGGTCGGCACGTCGGGCACGGTAGCCTAGCCGCATGCCAGTGGTGAAGATCAACGCAATTGAGGTCCCCCCGAACGCGGGCCCCGAACTGGAAAAGCGGTTCGCGCATCGCGCGCACGCCGTGGAGAACCAACCCGGCTTCCTCGGCTTCCAGCTACTGCGTCCGGTCAAGGGCGAAGACCGCTACTTCGTGGTGACCCATTGGGAGTCCGACGAGGCCTTCCAGGCATGGGCAACGGGGCCCGCCATCGAAGCACATGCCGGTCACCGGGCCAACCCGGTAGCGACCGGCGCGTCACTGCTGGAATTCGAGGTTGTGCTGGACGTTGCCGCAAACCGCCCGACGGCGTAGCGCCAGCCCAGCGAGGCACCGCGCCGCGGCAGTGACCGCCGCGGCTGTGGTGGTCGCCGCTATGGCGCCCGGATGTACTCCGCCTCCGGCACCACCGGCGAACGCCGCGGACGCGGGAGTTCGGATCGATATCAGGACGCCGCCCGGTATGCGCGCGCAGCAAACCGTGGACATGCTCAACTCGGACTGGCCCATCGGCCCGGTCGGGGTTCGTACCCTCGCCGCACCCGACATGGTGGACACTGTCGAGAGCAGCATGGAGGGGCTGTGGTGGGATCGGCCGTTTAAGGTCGACGGAGTCGACATCACTGCCGGCGCCGCCACGCTACATCTGGTCAGCTCATATGGCGCGCGACAGAATATCGAGATCCACACCAACGACGCCACCCTGGTTGACCGCTTCGATGTGGTGACGCAGACTCCGACGATTTCTTCATGGCGTGACCTCGATGCCACATTGAGCAAGACCGGAGCCCGTTACTCCTACCAGGCCGCCAAAGTCAACGACGGCCGCTGTGAGCGGATCGCGGGCACCAACACCACGCAATCTCTTCCGCTGGCATCGATATTCAAGTTGTACGTGCTCTACGCCGTGGCTGACGCGGTCAAGGCCGGAAAGGTGTCCTGGGATGACCAGATGACCGTCACCGAGAAAGGCAAGGCGGTCGGATCGTCGGGATTGGAACTGCCGGTGGGAGCACAGGTTTCGGTGCGCACCGCCGCCGAGAAGATGATTGCGACCAGCGACAACATGGCCACCGACATGCTGATCGGGAAAGTCGGCACCCAGGCTGTCGAAAAAGCGCTGATCGACGCCGGGCATCACGATCCGGCCGCGATGACGCCGTTCCCGACGATGTATGAATTGTTCTCGGTCGGCTGGGGCAAGCCGGATCTGCGCCAGCAGTGGAAGCAGGCTACTCCCCAAGTGCGGGCACAATTGTTGCAGCAGGCGAATTCTCGCGTCTACCGACCAGATCCGAACCGCGCTCACACCCCAGCCTCGGGTTACGGCGCGGAATGGTATGGCAACGCCGAAGATATCTGTCGAGTGCACACGGCACTTCAAGCCGCCGCGGTCGGCAAAGCCGCACTCGTCAAGCAGATCCTGGCAGCCGCCCCGGGTATCGATCTCGACCCGCATGAGTGGCCGTACGTCGGAGCTAAAGCCGGCGGCCTGCCGGGTGATCTGACGTTCAGCTGGTATGCGGTCGATAAGACCGGACAGCCGTGGGTGGTGAGCTTTCAGCTCAACTGGCCGCGTGACCACGGTCCCACGGTGACCGGCTGGATGTTGCGGATCGCCAAGCAGGCCTTCGCGCTGCTGGTTGCGCCACGCTGAACCGCGGACCCAGTTTCGGCGCGACGCGCCTGGCGATATAGCCTCAGTCGCGGGTAATCGTGTGAACGGCGAGGAAACCGGTGCATATTCCGGTGCGGTCGCGCCACTGTGACCAGCGTTTCAGCGTTGGAAGCCAGACCTTCCCGTTCACACATCGCAGATGGGACGCGCAATCCCGGAAGGCGGTCAAGTGTCTGTAGGGCATTCGTCTGCTCAGTCGGCTGGTTTTCGTGAGCGTATCCGCGCCGTGATGTCGACCTGGCATCGCCGCGACCGCATCGAGATCGGCGTGCTTTTCGGTGTGATCGCGCTGATGCACGTCGTAGGTTTCGCGACACTGGTGATGGGCATCGCGCCGCACCGCTACCGCGTCGGAACCGAAATCTTCGGTGTCGGACTGGGCTTCACCGCCTATCTGTTCGGCCTACGGCATGCGTTCGACGCAGACCACATCGCCGCCATCGACAACACCACTCGCAAGCTGATGAGCGGCGACGATGCGGGCCGCGAAGCGGCCCGAGAAGGAGCTGGACAATCGGACCAGCGCGACACAGAGGGAGTCCACCCGAAACCGACATCGGTCGGATTCTGGTTCGCCATGGGCCATTCCACCATCGTGTTGGTAATGGCGGTGCTGGTCGTCGTCGGTGCTCGTGCGGTAGGCGCGCTGGTCGACGACGACTCACCGGTCCGGCATGCACTCGGCTTCGCCGGAACCCTGGCTTCCGGCTTGTTTCTCTACCTCATCGCGGTGATCAACATCGTCGCGCTGGTCGGGATAACCCGTGCCTACACCAAACTCCGGTGCGGCTCCTACTCCGAGGAGGAACTCCAAGCGGCGCTCGACGACCGCGGATTTCTGGCACGTCTGCTCTCGCCGATCATGAACCGCATCAAACGCCCAGTCCAGATTTATCCGGTGGGCGTGCTGTTCGGCCTCGGCTTCGACACCGCCACCGAGGTGGCGTTGTTGGCGCTGGCCGGCACCGGAGCTGCTGCCGGGCTGCCGTGGTACGCGATCTTGGTGCTGCCGTTGTTGTTTGCGGCGGGGATGAGCCTGATGGACACGCTGGATGGCTTGCTGATGACCGCGGCCTACGATTGGGCATTTATGCAGCCGCTTCGCAAGATCTACTACAACTTCACCATCACCGCGCTGTCGATCGCGGTCGCGTTGCTGATCGGGTCGATCGAGCTGGTGTCGATATTGCACGACGATCTGCAGTGGGTGGATCCGGTCACCAATTGGATCAGCTCGATCGACTTGAACAATGCCGGCCTGGCGATTGTCTGCCTGTTCGCCGTCACCTGGCTAGGCGCCATCGCCTACTGGAAGCTGGCCAACATCGAAAACCGCTGGCAGCCGAGCAGCCCCGGCGAATAAGTCGCGAGCGGCCAGTTATGACACGGGATTTCGTCAAAACCGTGCGATAACTGGCCGCTCAGCGGGCCCTATTGCGCAGCCGAGGGCGAGCTGCCGGCGCTGTGGGCACCGGCCTTGGCCAGATCCGGCTCGGCCGGCGTGGCCGGCTTCGGTGTTCCGGTGAACGTGAACACCGCGTCCTCGCCGGAACCTTCACCGTCCCAGTTGTCCACGTCGACGGTGACGAGCTGGCCCGGACCGACCTCCTCGAAGAGGATCTTCTCGCTCAATGCATCCTCGATCTCACGCTGGATGGTGCGCCGCAGCGGACGGGCGCCCAGCACCGGATCGAAGCCGCGCTTGGCCAGCAGCGCCTTGGCCTTATCGGTCAGCACCAGCGACATGTCCTTGCTCTTCAGCTGCTTTTCCAGCCGGCCGATCATCAGCTCGACCATCCGGATGATCTCCTCGCGGGTCAGCTGGTGGAACACGATGATGTCGTCGATGCGGTTGAGGAACTCCGGGCGGAAGTGCTTCTTGAGCTCGTCGTTGACCTTCTGCTTCATCCGCTCGTAGTTGTTCTCACCACCGCCCGGCGAGAAGCCAAGGCCGACCGCCTTCGAGATGTCGGCGGTACCGAGGTTGGACGTGAAGATCAACACCGTGTTCTTGAAGTCGACCGTGCGGCCCTGCCCGTCGGTGAGCCGGCCGTCCTCGAGCACCTGCAACAGGCTGTTGTAGATCTCCTGATGCGCCTTCTCGATCTCGTCGAACAAGACCACCGAGAACGGCTTGCGCCGCACCTTCTCGGTGAGCTGGCCGCCCTCCTCGTAGCCGACGTATCCCGGTGGGGCGCCGAACAACCGCGACGCGGTGAACCGGTCGTGGAACTCGCCCATATCGATCTGGATGAGCGCGTCGTCGTCGCCGAACAGGAACTCGGCCAGCGCCTTGGACAGCTCGGTCTTACCCACACCGGACGGACCGGCGAAGATGAACGAACCGGACGGGCGCTTGGGGTCCTTCAACCCGGCGCGGGTACGGCGGATCGCCTTGGAGACCGCCTTGACCGCGTCCTCCTGGCCAATGATCCGCTTGTGCAGCTCCTCTTCCATGCGCAGCAGCCGGGTGGTCTCGGCCTCGGTCAGCTTGAACACCGGGATGCCGGTCCAGTTGCCCAGCACCTCAGCGATCTGCTCGTCGTCGACCTCGGCGACCACGTCCAAATCACCGGAGCGCCACTGCTTTTCGCGTTCGGCGCGCTGAGCGACCAGTTGCTTTTCGCGATCACGCAGCGCAGCAGCCTTTTCGAAGTCCTGCGCGTCGATCGCCGACTCCTTCTCGCGGCGCGCCTCGGCGATCTTCTCGTCGAACTCGCGCAGGTCCGGCGGAGCCGTCATCCGGCGGATCCGCATCCGGGCACCCGCCTCGTCGATCAGGTCGATGGCCTTGTCCGGCAGGAACCGGTCGTTGATGTAGCGGTCGGCCAGCGTGGCGGCCGCCACCATCGCGCCGTCGGTGATCGACACCCGGTGGTGCGCCTCGTAGCGGTCGCGCAGACCCTTCAGGATCTCGATGGTGTGCTCGACCGTCGGCTCACCGACTTGCACCGGCTGGAAGCGGCGCTCCAGCGCGGCGTCCTTCTCGATGTACTTGCGGTACTCGTCGAGCGTGGTGGCGCCGATGGTCTGCAACTCACCGCGGGCCAGCTTGGGCTTGAGGATCGACGCGGCGTCGATCGCACCCTCGGCGGCCCCGGCACCGACCAGCGTGTGCAGCTCGTCGATGAACAGGATGATGTCGCCGCGGGTGTTGATCTCTTTCAGCACCTTCTTCAGGCGCTCTTCGAAGTCACCGCGGTAGCGCGAGCCGGCAACTAGTGAACCCAGGTCCAGCGTGTAGAGCTGCTTGTCCTTCAGCGTCTCCGGAACGTCGCCGTGCACGATCTTCTGGGCCAGGCCCTCGACGACAGCGGTCTTGCCGACACCGGGCTCGCCGATCAGCACAGGGTTGTTCTTCGTGCGCCGCGACAGCACCTGCATGACCCGCTCGATTTCCTTCTCGCGGCCGATGACCGGGTCGAGCTTGCCCTCCATCGCGGCCGCGGTCAGGTTGCGGCCGAACTGGTCGAGCACCAGCGACGTCGACGGGCTGCCCGACTCGCCGCCACGGCCACCGGTGCCCGCCTCGGCGGTCTCCTTGCCTTGGTAGCCGGAAAGCAGCTGGATCACTTGCTGACGCACCCGCGTCAACTCGGCGCCCAGCTTGACCAGCACCTGCGCGGCCACACCCTCACCCTCACGGATCAAGCCGAGCAGGATGTGCTCGGTGCCGATGTAGTTGTGGCCCAGCTGCAGCGCCTCACGCAAGGAGAGCTCCAGCACCTTCTTGGCACGCGGAGTAAAGGGGATGTGCCCCGACGGTGCCTGCTGACCCTGGCCGATGATCTCCTCGACCTGGCTGCGGACGCCCTCCAGCGAAATTCCCAGCGACTCCAGCGACTTTGCGGCTACGCCTTCACCTTCGTGGATGAGGCCCAACAGGATGTGCTCGGTCCCGATGTAGTTGTGGTTGAGCATCCGGGCCTCTTCTTGCGCCAGGACGACGACCCTGCGGGCTCGGTCGGTAAATCGTTCAAACATCGGTGGTTACCTGCTCTCCCTCACCATCGGTACAGCGGTCGGCGCGCGTACCTGCCATCCACTGTAATGGGCCGCTGCCCGAGGTTCCTACCTATGCGCTACCGACCGCCGCGCACGTCTCATGCTTGAAACACGAACGCAACAGACCAACGCGGAAAACCCACAAAACCTTTCCCGCGCTGCCGGGTGATCAGTTCGCCACCAGCGAAAATATGCCGGCGCCGGAGCCTCGAGCCCCGCGCCGGCTGCGTTGTCAGGTCGCCGCGTGGAAAGCGTCGATGATGTCGGCCGGGATGCGGCCTCGCGAGGACACGTTATGTCCGTTGCGGCGAGCCCATTCCCGGATCGCGGCGCTCTGCTCCCGGTCAATTGCGCCGCGGCCACGGCCCGAGCTGGCGCGCCCACGTCGCCGACCGCCGACCCGGCGACCGGCTTCCACCCATTGCTTCAGGTCGTTACGCAGTTTCGCCGCATTCTTACTCGAAAGGTCAATCTCATAGGTCACCCCGTCGAGGCCGAATTCGACCGTTTCATCGGCGGGAGCCTCACCGTCAAAATCATCGATCAACGTGACGGTCACTTTCTTCGCCATTAGTTCACCCTCTACCGCATCTTCCTGAGCACTTACTGTGCAAGTCGGATTGTGTCCCCATTGGACTAATCTGCCATAAGAAGGCGGTATATTCAATCCCAGTGTTATCGCCGTCGGACGGGTTCAGTTGCTGAGCGGTCGAACAATAGGGAACAAAACTGTCTCCCTAATTGACAGGCCAGTCAAAGCCATCAACAACCGATCGACACCCATTCCGGTTCCGGTGCATGGCGGCATCGCATACTCCAGCGCCGCGAGAAAATCTTCGTCGATGCTCATCGCCTCGTCGTCGCCGGCGGCCGCGGCGCGAGCCTGCGCGGCGAACCGCTCGCGTTGCACTACTGGGTCGATCAATTCCGAGTATCCAGTGGCCAGTTCGATTCCCCGCAGGTAGAGATCCCACTTTTCGGTGACGCCCGCGATACTGCGATGTTGGCGGGTCAAAGGCGTCGTCTCCACCGGGAAATCCTTGACAAATGTGGGCGCGGTAAGACGGGCGCCGACCCTGTGCTCCCACAATTCCTCGACCAGCTTGCCGTGCCGGTAGCTGGGATGGATCTCCACGCCAAGCCGTTCGGCAATGCCGCGCAAGTGCTCAACTGTCGTGTCAGGCGTGATCTCCTCTCCGAGTGCGCTCGACAACGACGGATACATTTGTATCGAAGCCCATTCTCCGTCGATGTCATAGACACTGCCGTCAGGCATCGGTAGTTCTCTGGTGCCGATCGCCTTGTCGGCCACCTGTTGAATAAGCTCGCGGGTGACTACGGCGGAATCCTCATAGGTTCCATACGCTTGGTAGGTCTCCAGCATGGAAAATTCAGGGGAATGAGTCGAATCGGCTCCTTCGTTTCGGAAGACACGATTTAGTTCAAAGACCTTGTCAAACCCGCCGACCACGCAGCGCTTCAGGAACAGTTCGGGGGCGATCCGCAGGTATAGGTCGATGTCGAGGGCATTGGAGTGGGTAACGAAAGGCCGCGCCGCCGCTCCACCGGCCAAAGTTTGCAACATCGGCGTTTCCACCTCGAGGAAGCCACGAGCTTCCAGACCGGCGCGCAGGGCGCGGACGACGGCAATCCGCAGCCGGGCTACTGCTCGCGCCTCCGGACGAACGATCAAGTCGACGTAGCGCTGCCGCACTCGGGACTCTTCGTTCATCTCCTTGTACGCGACCGGCAGCGGCCGCAACGACTTGGACGCCATCTGCCAGAAGTCGGCGAGTACGGACAATTCGCCGCGACGTGAACTGATCACTTCGCCGTGTACGTAAACGATGTCGCCGATGTCGACATCGGCCTTCCACGCATCCAGCGCGTCCTGGCCGACCTTTCCCAAGCTGATCATCGCCTGCAGCTTCGTACCGTCGCCGTCCTGCAGTGTCGCAAAGCACAATTTGCCGGAGTTGCGGATGAAGATCACTCGGCCGGCGACGTCGACGATGTCACCGGTCGCGGTGTCGGCGGGCAGATCGGGATAGGCGGCGCGAATCTGGGCCAGAGTGTGGGTCCGTTCGACGGCGACGGGGTAGGGGTCACGCCCCTCCGCCAACAGCCGAGCGCGCTTGTCCCGGCGGATCCGGAACTGCTCGGGGATGTCTTGAGGACGGTCCTCGTCGGCGGAGCTCACGACGTGCCAGCTTAGAGGAGCCGGTACCCGCGCCTACGAGTGTGCGGTTGCGGCGCCGAGCGTGCGGTGAGGGTGGCGATCCGCCGATTTTTCCGCCCAGGATGCACAGTCGATGAGAGGCGTGTCCGCTCAGCGGGCTGTCTTGAGGCGGCCGCGCTGGCTGTCGCGGTTGCGTTCGAAGACCAGCCGCAGACCGTGCAGGGTCAGATGCTGGTCGTAGTGGTCGACGGTGTGCAGTTCGGGCAGCAGCAGCGGCGCGGTGTGCCCGGTCGCCACCACTGCGACGTCGCCGGCGGCGAAACCGTCCGCGTCGTCGCGAATGCGCTGGACCAAGCCGTCGACTAAGCCGGCGAAGCCGAACACCGCTCCGGCTTGGATGCACTCGACGGTGTTCTTGCCCACCACCGAACGTGGCCGGGCCAGTTCGACTCGGCGCAACGCGGCGGACCGGGCGGCGGCGGCATCGGAGGACAACTGCACGCCGGGCGCGATCGCGCCGCCGAGGAACTCCCCTTTGACCGACACCACGTCGACACAGATCGACGATCCGAAATCGATCACGATCGCCGCTGTTCCGAACTTGTGAAAAGCCGCCAGGCAGTTGACGATTCGGTCAGCGCCGACTTCTTTGGGGTTGTCGACCAGCAGCGGGATGCCGGTGCGCACCCCAGGCTCGATCAGCACGTGCGGGACCGACGGCCAGTACTGGTCGAGCATGACCCGCAGCTCGTGAAGCACCGAAGGAACGGTAGATAGGGCCGACGCGCCGGTGAGCCGCTCGGAGTCTTCGCCGATCAGCCCGTCGC
>NZ_CAXUCH010000039.1:10239-16018 GCF_964249325.1 uncultured Mycobacterium sp.
TCGATGGTCAGCGCCAATTCGTCGGCGGTGACCTCCGACTCGGTGCGAATGCGCCACTGCTGCACCACTTTTGCGTGGTCTTTGGACCCGGAGATCAGCCCCACCACGGTATGCGTGTTTCGGACGTCGATTGCGAGGAGCACGACTACCGCGGGGATAGGAGTTCGGACGCGTCGGCGGGCACGAATGCCGGATCATGGCCCAGGTCGATCGGGCGGTTGTGCTTGTCGACGAAAACGATCCGCGGCTGATAGCTCCGGGCCTCAGCATTGTCCATGGTCGCGTAGGCGATGAGGATCACCAGATCGCCGGGATGCACCAGATGCGCTGCCGCGCCGTTGATCCCGATGACGCCGCTCCCCCGTTCCCCGGTGATGGCGTAGGTGACGAGCCGAGCACCGTTGTCGATGTCGACAATCGTGACCTGCTCACCCTCGAGCAAGTCCGCCGCGTCCATCAGGTCGGCGTCGATGGTCACCGAGCCGACGTAGTGCAGGTCGGCTTGGGTGACGGTTGCCCGGTGGATCTTCGACTTCAGCATTGTCCGTAACATCAGTTCCTCCAAGGTGATTCGCAGGTCCGATTACCGGCGGGCGCCTGCCCGTTGCTGTCGGCGTGAGTACCAATTTCGATAGCGATGTTGTCCAGAAGCCTGGTATTGCCGACCCGGGCCGCGACCATCAGCCGACCCGGGCCGCAGGAGGGCGCGGGGCCGAGCACGGTGTCGCGCACCTGCAGGTAGTCGACCGCGATCGAGGGGACCGAGTCGAGCACGGCACGAGCGGCGGCCAGCGCGGCACTCGTGCCGCTAGAGGCGGCATGCCTGCCGGCCACCATGGCCGCCGACAGCGCCGCGGCTGCTTCCCGCTGCGCAGGGTCGAGATAGCGGTTGCGTGACGACATGGCCAGGCCGTCGTGTTCACGGATAATCGGCACCGCGACAACCTGCACGTCGAGATTCAGGTCTGTCACCATCTGCCGTACCAGCACCAACTGCTGATAGTCCTTCTCCCCGAAGAACACTCGATCGGGGCGCACAATGTGCAGCAGTTTGAGCACTACGGTCAGCATGCCGGCGAAATGCGTTGGCCGAGCGGCTCCTTCGAGGTCGGAGCCGAGCGGACCCGGATGCACCGCGGTGCGCGGACCGTTGGGATACATGGCCGCGACGGTCGGGGTGAACGCCACCTCGACCCCTTGATCTCGCAGCAGCGCCAGGTCGTCGTCGATGGTGCGGGGGTAGGCGTCGAGGTCTTCGTCGGCGCCGAACTGCAACGGGTTGACGAAGATCGAGACCACCACGACGGAGCCTGGGACCCGCTTAGCCGCGCGGATCAAGCTCAGGTGTCCATCGTGCAGCGCACCCATGGTGGGCACCAACATCACTCGCCGACCGGTGTGTCGCAGCGCCCGGCTGACCTGTGCGACGTCGGCAGGCGCCGAGTACACGTTGAGTTCGCCGGCGGTGAACTTGGCCGCGTTTTTGGGGATCACCGCGCCAGCACCTCGAAAACGGCCTCGGAAGCATGCGCGCGCTGCGCGGTGCGCAGCGCGTTGTCGCGGTACGCCTGGGCCAGCGCCGGCGCGACGCCGTCCAGTGCGGCCAAATGGCTTGCCAGGGTGGCGACGTCGCCGCGGGCGACCGGTCCGGTGAGCGCGGCCTGGCCCTGTTCCAGGGTGTTCTCCAGCGCGGCCCGGGCCAGTGGCCCGATGATTCGTTCCGCGATGCCGTCGGGGTCATCGAGGCCCAGTTCTCCGGGCAATGCGGCGCGCAGTGCGTCCAGTGCGTCGGCGAGCACGGTGACGATGTGGTTGCCGGCATGGGCCAGCGCGGCGTGGTAGAGCCGGCGGGCGTCTTCGCGGATTCGGAACGGCTCGCCACCGATCTCGAGGACCAGTGACTGCGCGACCGCGTAGCCGACGTCATCGGCGGCGGTGATGCCGAAGCAGGTGTCCGCCAGGCGGGCGATGTCATCGTCGGAGCCGGTGAAGGTCATCGCGGGGTGGATGGCCAACGGAATGCAGTCGGTCAGCGGGGCCAGCACGCCGATGCCGTTGGGACCCGATGTGTGCGCGACGATTGTGCCCGGCTGCACCGCCGATGTGGCGGCCAGCCCGGACACCAGCCCGGCCAACTCAGTGTCCGGCACCGCCAACAGCAGGAGCTCGGCGCTGCCGGCGACGTCCGGGGCGGAGGCTATCTGGGTGTCGGGCAGCCAACGCTCGGCCCGTTGCCGCGATGCCTCAGACACAGCGCTGCACGCGACCACGACATGGTCGACGCGCTCCAGCGCGACACCCAGGGCGGTGCCCACTCGGCCGGCGGAAATGATGCCCACCTTCAGCCGGGCCGGACGCAGCCCATCGAACTGCCCCATCGCAGACGAAGCCTCGCAAGTCTCTTGGTTCGTTCCAGTCCCGCGGCGCGGGTACCGGACGGTCGTTATGACTTTACCGTGGCGACGACGGGAGCCGCGAAGTGGCTTTGCTCACTCTTCGCGGCGGCGACGCCGGCCGCCGGTGGGCTGGGCTTGCAACCGCGCCAGCAGCTCGGCGACCGATTGACCACCCGAAGGTGGCCCCTCCGAGGAGTCATCCCCGCTGCGGTGTCGGGCCGGAAGCTCAGGCGGCGGGGGTGGCGGCGCGGATGGCGGCGTCGGCGTTGCAGCGCCGTAGCCCTCGAAATCGGCCGAATGGCGGGGCCGCTGACTGTTGCCCCAAGGAGCTGCCGCTCCGCCGAGCGGGGGAACCGGTGGTTCGGCTGCGCCGGCATGTCGACCGCCCGGCGGCGCCTCGGGACCGGGCTGAACGACGGTAGACGACCCGTTAGCGACGTTGCCGACGGCATGGCGCCGCTCTGCCTGATCGGAAACCCAGTTGCTTCCCGGCGCCCCCGGGGGCAGCCATTGGCCCTGCGAGCTGATCGGCTGCCCTTCGTTAGCCGGTTGGCGACCATGCCGCGCCTCGTCGGGCGGGGCATACCACTCGCGCGGCGGTGGCTCTGGTTCCGCCTGCGGCGCCATGTGCCGGGGTTCGACCCGCGGCGAAGACGGTGGCGTCGGAACGTCATGCTGAGGCTCGAGATGGCGCTGAGGCTCGGCATGGCGCTGCGGCTGCGACCGCTCCTGCGTAGACCAGCCGCGTTGCTCGGGCTGTCCTGCTCGCGACCAATCAGCCTGATCGGGTTGCCGCGCCCGTGGCGACCAGCCGCTGGCGTCTGTTGGCCGCCCATGGGAACCGCGGTACCCCTTGGTCGGGTAGGCCTCGGAAGCAGGCGCACGGGTCTCGGCCGCCCGATATGCCGCGGTCGCTGGATACCCCTCGGCCGCGGGTTCGGGCGCCGCCATTCGGGGCGGGAGCAGTGGTTCCTCGGGCACGTCGATGATCGAGCTGTCTTCGGTCTGGTTGGCGGCTTCTTCTGCCCGCACCGAGGCCACCCGATTGACCCGATCGCGCGGGCTCTCGTCTTCCCGATCCCACTCGCTGTAACCGCGCACCGTGGTGCGGTCGGTTTCCAGGGCAGGCCGCTGACTCAGCTCGGCATCGAACAAGATCTCGAGGTTGGTGCGCAGCGCGGCCAGTTCCGCCCGCAGCGCCGCCACCTCGTCGGCAGCCTGGGCACGCAGTTCCGACGCCAGCTCACGACGCAGCTGGGATTCCACGGTCAACTCGTATTCGCGACGAGCAGAGATCTCCCGATCCAACTGCAAGTCGTAAACCAGTTTGAGATCCCGCACCCGCGCCTGGTCCATGTCGCTTTGCCGGCGGTAGATCACCGACACGAATGCCGCGCCGACGGCGGCCCACAGCGCCAGAATCACCGCGAGCTTGAGCAGTTCCACCCGATTGGTGAACACCAGTGCGGAACTGGCCCCGATGGCGAGGACCAGCAACGCCGTCAACAGCAGCCAACCCGGCCTGCGGCCGCCGCGCCGGACCCGGGCGCCGCGGGACAGAACGGTCATGGCCTGACTGTACCGGGCCAGCGTCACTGCGCGTGTCGTCGCGTCCCGGCGATTCTCACCTGCCCTGATTGCCCGGTTCGCGCTCGGGCCGCTTCGCTGCGGGCCTCGTGGTCGTGCCGCGGGCCGCGGCTAAGTTTCGGCGCGGTTGCCGCGTTCGGTGGGATCGCTCGGCGATTTGCAGCAATGCTGTAGCCACAATGCGGCAACTACCAGAGCCAGTGCGCAGGCTGCCGCGACCACCGCGCCGGTGGTGTCCTCGCCGGCGACCCGCAGCGTGGAACGCCGCGGTAGCAGGTACACCAACACCCCGATCCACCAACCCAGCACCACGGCGCCCACCCACGCCGACGCCTTGGCGATGACCACGCTTCGCGCTACCGCCAGCGGATGTAGCCAGCCGGGTCCGTCGCCGATCTCGCCGTCGCTGATCTTCGTGCGCACATATCGGCCCCACAGCGCCTCGGCCGCGGCCACGGCGAGCAGCGACACGCCCGTGAACACCCTGATCGGCGGAAACCACCGGTACAACAGCACCACCAGCAGATAGCCGACCACCGCAGCGCCGATCACCGCGCCCGTCAGGTCACGTTTTCGGGTGGGGCCCATCAGTTTCCTGACGTCCGCGGTGTGAGCACCAAATGAGTTCGTCGCACACCGGCACGATCGGCAGGCTCCAGCTCGGCCAACAACTGGGCGACCCGCCGCTTTCGTCCGGCCACTGTCAGCTCGGCGTCCGGGTCGATGGCAAGCCACGGGACCATCACGAACGCCCGCAGGTGAGCCAGCGGGTGCGGCAGGGTCAGGCCGTTGTCGCGGGAGAACAGCTCGGTGTCGTCGTCGTAGCAGGCGATCAAGTCCACGTCGAGGCTGCGTGGGCCCCACCGCTGGCCACGCACGCGGTCGGCTGCCCGCTCAAACGCCTGCGCGCGCCGCAACCAGGCGTGTGCGTCGCACGCCGGTTCGTCGGCGATCAGCACCGCGTTGAGGAACGGCGCTTGGTCCACGCCGCCCCACGGCTCGGTCTCGTAGACGGGCGAAACGGCACACACCGACTCGCCGAGCCCGTCGACCACCGACTGCAGCCGGGCCAACCGGTCACCCAGGTTGGACCCGATCGACAGCACCACGCGAGTCACGGCCGCTGGCCTCCGGCCGGCACCACCGATCCGCGGCCGCCGCGCCGTGATCGGCGCGCCACCACCGCGACGTCGGCGAAGGTCTGCGGTATGGGGGCGGCTGGCTTGTGGACGACCACCTCGACGGCGTGCACCCGTGAATCGTTCATGACGTCGTCGGCGATCTCGCCGGCGACGGTTTCGATCAGCTTGCGTGGCGGCCCGGCCACGATGTCGGCCGCCCGCTGAGCCAGCATGCCGTAGTCGTAGGTGTCGGACAGGTCGTCGCTGGCGGCGGCGTCGGCCAGGTCGATCCACACGGTGATGTCGACGACAAAGTCCTGGCCGTCGGCGCGCTCCTGCTCGTACACGCCGTGGCGACCGCGAACAGTCAAGCCGCGCAACTCGATTCGATCAGCCATCAGACCCGCCTTGTTTCCAGGCCTCGGCGACCTTCAGCGCATCGACAGTAGCCCGCACGTCATGCACCCGCACACCCCACACCCCGTGCAGGGCGGCCAAAGCGGAGATCACCGCGGTGGCGGTCTCCCGTCCATCCGGTGGGCGCAATGTCCCGTCAGGGTCAGCCAGCAGCCTGCCGAGAAACCGTTTCCGGGATGCACCGACAAGCACGCGGATACCGGTCGCGACGAACTGCGGCAGCGCATGCAGCAGCGCCCAATTATGTTGTGCCGTCTT